>CAZOTP010000282.1:0-4485 GCA_964582655.1 uncultured Pirellulales bacterium
CAGCCCAGCGATATGGCGATGCGCATGGTCGAAGCCATGGGCGCCTCTCCCACTCCCATTTCCTGGGGCGAACTCTACACCTCCCTCCAGCAGGGCGTCGTGGACGGCGCGGAAAATAATCCCCCCAGCCTTTATACCTCCCGCCACTATGAAGTCTGCAAGTATTATTCCCTCGACCAGCACACCCGGCCCCCGGATGTCATTCTCATCAGCACCTTTGTCTGGAACGAACTGACGCCCGAGCAGCAGAACATTTTACAGGAAGCCGCCGATGAATCCTCCCTCTACGGGCAGAAACTCTGGGATGAGTTTGTCCAGAAGTCGATGGAGGAAATTCAGAAAAACGGCGTGACCGTCGTTCACCCCGATAAAAAACCGTTCCGCGACGCCGTCCAGAACATGTGGAAGAATTTCGAGGGAACGAAAATCGGCGATTTAGCCAAACAGATCGAGGAAGTGCAATAATGTTTTATAAAATCAAATCCGTTCTTGACCGCTCGCTGGAGTTTCTCGTGGGCCTGTCGATGCTGGTGCTCGTGCTGGACGTCCTCTGGGGCGTCTTCAGCCGCTATATCCTGGGCCACCAGAGCAAATGGACCGATGAGCTGGCAACATACCTGATGATCTGGGTCGGCCTCCTCGGCGCCAGCGTCGCCCTCAACCGAAGGGCCCATCTGGGCATCGATTATGTCGTGGGCATGATGAACATTCGGACACGGCTCTATACCGAGCTGTTTGTATTCGCCGTCATCGCCCTGTTCTCCTTTCTCGTGCTGGTCTATGGCGGAACGATCCTCACCACCCGCGTGCTGGCCCTGGATCAGATTACCCCCGCGCTTCATTTAAAGATGGGCTACGTCTATATGGCCCTGCCCATCAGCGGCGTGTTCCTCGTCCTCTACAGTGTGGAATTCTTTATTCAAACCCTCGTAAACCTCGCCAAACATAAAAACGAAATGGCCGGCCAAACCGACACCTCGATCAAGGTCAATTAAACAAGGATAACATCGGCTTGCCTCCCAAGCCGCTTCTACTGTCCGGAGATGGATCATGGCATTACTGGTTTTAATCCTCACATTCACGATTCTGCTGATTCTCAACGTTCCGGTGGGTTTTTGCCTGGGAATCGCCGCCCTGGCCGCTTTTATCGCGGCCGGTGACATTCCGGCGTTTCTGGTCGTCGCCCAGCAGATGGCCACCGGCATCGACAGCTTCGCCCTGCTGGCCATCCCCTTCTTCATCCTCTCCGGCCTGCTCATGGGACAGGGAGGCCTCGCCCAGCGGCTGATTGATTTCGCCAATGTGGTGGTTGGGGGATTTCGGGGCGGACTCGCCTTCGTGAACATCCTCACCTGCATGATGTTCGGCGCGATTTCCGGCTCCGCCGCCGCCGCCGTCTCCTCCATCGGCGGATTCATGATTCCCCTGATGAACAAAATGGGCTACCACCGCGATTTCAACGCCTCGGTCACCGTGACTGCCGCGACAACAGGGCTTCTCATTCCGCCCAGTAACGTGATGATTGTCTATTCCCTGGCAACCGGCGGCGCCTGCTCCATCGCCGCCCTCTTTATTGCTGGCGTGATTCCCGGCATCCTCGTCGGACTGGCGCTCATGGTTGTAGCGGGCATCATATCCGCCCAGCAGAAATATGGTTCGGAAGATCTGTATAAAACCAAAGAAATTGTTATTCGTGCTATAAGCGGTGTGTTTTGCTTTGCGGCCCCTCTTTACCTGCTTTGGTCAGGAAATCTCCGGCTTCCCGCACCCGAACAACTGAAAGAAAATGCCTCTTTGAAAGAAATCATAGCCGGAGGCAACAAAATTCTTCTGTTGGGAGCCGGGTTGATCATTCTCAGTGCGGTCATATTCCATTTCCTGATAAAATCCATGCGCAAATCCGACTCACTTCGGATTTGCGGTGCCGGCCTGATTGGCCTTCTGCTGATCCCTCTGTGGTTCATCCGGAATTCATATGTTTCCTATCATATGAACCAAATAAATCCGGGGCAGCCGTTTTTATCAAATATACTCTCCCTGCTCTATATGCTTGTCATGCTGGCTGTTTTGGCTTATTATTGCATCAATGTTTCTTCCGCAGGTTTCCTGAAATTCATTGAAGCTGTGCCCGCTCTTCTGCTGATTATCATCGTCCTGGGCGGCATCCTCGGCGGCATCTTCACCGCCACCGAAGCCTCCGCCATCGCCGTCCTGTATTCCTTCATCCTGGCGGTCTTCTTCTACAAACAGGTGAAATGGAAAGACATCCCCGGCATTCTCCTGAATTCCGCGGTCACCACCGCCGTCGTGATGCTCCTGATCGCCACCTCCATGGCGATGAGCTGGTTCCTCGCCTGCGAAAACATCCCCCAGAACATCAGCGCCTTTCTGCTGGGGCTGACCGGCAACCAGTATATCCTTCTGCTCATCATCAATCTCCTGCTGCTGATGGTCGGGATGTTCATGGATATGACCCCGGCGGTGCTGATTTTCACTCCCATTTTCCTGCCGGTCATCAAGAGCTTCGGCATGCACCCGCTGCACTTCGGCATCGTGATGATCATGAACCTCTGCATCGGCTTGTGCACCCCGCCCGTCGGAACGTGCCTCTTCCTGGGCTGCGGCATCGCCCAGACCACCGTCACCAAAATCATGAAGCACATCGTGCCGTTCTTCTTCGCAATGATCGCGGTGCTGATGATCTGCACCTATATGGAATGGCCCAACCTCTGGCTCCCCCGAATCCTTAAGCTGATTTCCGATTAACCCCCCTCGAGGCAAATCGCGGCGGAATCAGCTGATTCCGATCCGGTTCATAAAATCGGGCAGATTGCAGGAAATCTCTCTGTCTGAATTATGGAGATTTCTGCAGTTCGCTCTGATAGATCTGCATCAGGGCGCCCCGTGTAACAATTCCCGCAAAACTGTTTTGCTGTTCCTCGCGGAGAACCGGCAGGGCGCTGACATCGAACCGGGAAAATTTTTCAAGAACGCGGTCGAGGGTTTCCGAAAGCGTTACCGTCGGGATATTCGGCTGCATCATTTCGCCGGCAATCAGAATCGGCATGGCCGCCGGATACAGCAGCGTGGTCTGAAGGGTGTTCTCCGTAATCATGCCCCGGTAGGCGCCGTTCCGGTCCACGATGATAAAATGGCTGATGTGCAGACTCTTGGCCTTGTGCACCACATCCTTCATCGGCGTATCCTCATAGAGAACCGCTATGTTCGGATCCAGAATCATCCCCGCATGAAGCCGCCGCAAAATGCCCGTGTGCGCCCGCGTTTCATAATGGATTCCCCGCCGACGAAGCTTCAGGGTATAGATCGAATCCGTGAAAAGAAGCCGCGCAACAGCCGCCGCAAGCGTCGCGGCGAACATAACCGGCAGGATCACGCGGTAATTGCGCGTCATCTCGAACAAAATCACAATCCCCGCCATCGGGGCATGCGTCGTCGCGGAAACCATCGACGCCATCCCGACCAGGGCGTAGGTCGCCGGATGAATCTCGGAAAAAATTCCGATCTGCCGCATCGCCTCACCGAACACATAGCCCGCCGTGGCGCCGAGAAACAGCGAAGGAGCAAAAACACCGCCGGACCCGCCCGATCCCAGCGTCAGGCTGGTTGCCATTGCTTTGAGGAAAAACAGCACTATCAGCATTCCCATCCCCGGCGAAAGCAGAGGACTCCCACCCTCCGGATGGGCGCCGCTGCAGGAAACAATGGTTCGGTAGCCGTTTCCGAAAAAGGGAGGCTCCATGCCCTGTCCCTGCGGGAAAAATTGTAAAAACAGAATTCCCAGAATCCCCAAGCAGCCTGCCCCGATGACCGGCTTGAGAATCGGATGCACCTTCAGATGTTCAAACAGATCCTCGATCCCGTACAGCGATCGAACAAAAAATACCCCTCCCGCCGCGCAGATCAATCCCAGAATCACGTAATTCCCCAGCTCATAGATCTCAAAATGATACGCCTCCTGCTGAATCAGAGGAAAAATGGCTCCCTCCGTTCCGAGAATGGCTTTGACCGTGACCAGGCTCAGCACCGATGCCATCAGAACCGGGGAAAACGTTCGAAAGTTCAGTTCCCGCAAAAAAATTTCCAGCGCAAAGAGCACTCCGGCGATGGGGGCGTGAAAAATTGCGGAGATTCCCGCCGCCGCTCCGCAGCCCACCAGGACCGGCAAATCCTGCTTCCCAAACCGGAATAACTGCCCCAGCGAAGATCCCAGCGCCGCTCCGATCTGAATAATCGGACCTTCCATCCCCGCCGAGCCTCCGCTGCCGATCGTCAGCGCCGACGAGACCGCCTTGGCTCCGGCCACGCGCGGGCGGATCTTCCCGTCCCGGCTTGCGATGGCGTACATCACCTCCGGCACGCCGTGACCCTTCGCCTCCCGCGCGAAAAAATAGGTGATGATCCCCACCAGCCCCGCCCCCGCCGCCGGCAATAGAAGCAGCATCCAGGGCCGATCCTGAAACAGGC
>CAZOTP010000283.1:0-4479 GCA_964582655.1 uncultured Pirellulales bacterium
GGCTTTTCCACGGCGGGCGGAGTGGGGGTTGCCGCTTTTCCCTCCGACGGGGGATCGGATGTTGTCGAGGGTGACGGGGAGGCAGTCGTCGAGGGTGAAGCCGGGGATGGGGGATTTGTTTTCGTCGAGGAGTTCGATGCGAAGGGCGCCGCCTTCGACGTTGACGGAGAGGCAGGGAGCGGTGACCGTGATGGGACGGGTGAGGAAGGAGGCTTCCTGCTGGGGTTCGAATTTGGATTTGATTTTGGTGACGCCGCCTGCGATTCCGACGAAGGCATCGCGGCGGTACCGGGCCAGTCCGATGGATCGCGTGCCGGCGGGATGGTTTGTCGAGCGGGAGGCGGCGGCGTAATAGATGTACATCTGGTCGCCGACGAGGATGGGTTCGTTATGGAGAGGGACGGCCATGCCGCGGTCGAAGGAACCAGGTGCGCCGGCAGCAAGGAAGGGTGTATCGCGATAGAGGCGTTTCCAAATTCCGTTTTTCTGTACGCAGGCAAGATAGGTTTCCCCGGGCAGTCCGCGGGTACTGCAGATGAAGGCAAAGCCGAGGTCTTCAGAACCATAATTAAAGGGGATAAAGGAATGAAAGATATTTATCGCTCCAAAATCATCCTGTTCATCTGGAACAAAAATAGTTTCCAGATCTGACCATTGGCGCAGGGCGCTGCTGGAGCATAAACCGACGGCGCGAATGAAGGGGACTTTTTCGGTGCCATCGATGTCGGGACGGATAAACGCGCGGAATTGATTGCGTTTGGGATCGGGCATGACACAGTTTCGGTCGCGGCCTGTGAAGGGGAGTCCGGAAGGTTCTAGATCGCCGAAATGGATGCCATCGGGACTGTGGCAGACGAAATGGCCGGCGGCTTTTCGGAAGCGTTTGATGTCTTCGGCGGGGCGGTCGAGCTTGGAAGCGCTGTTATCGTATTTGTGGACGGTTTCCCAGTAGGCGAACATTTTGTAGCGTTTGTTCGGATCGAGGTCGTTGTCGTCTCGGATGACGGAGCAGCCATCCATGTTGGTCAGGGCGAAGTTTGTTTTTTCGGCGATGTGATGGCCGGCATAGACGATGTTGTTGTTTTTGGAGCCGTCGAATTCGAAGAGTCCCAGGGGGGGCTTGGCCCATCGGATGCCGTCCCAGGATTCGGCGTAGCAGATGAAGGCCTGGTCCACATCGCGGTAATCGCCGGGGGCTTTGGGGTAGTAGCCGTAGTCGGTTCCCTGTCCCCAGACTTTGCGTGTGGCCTGATCGTGAGGATTGACGGCCATATCGAGGTACCACATGCGGAAGAGGCCGTTGGATTCGCGGATGACGTTGCCCCATGCGGTGGCCATGCGGTAAGGCGTCCAGGAACTGACGAGGACGGGTTCGGGCATTCTTTCGGCCGGAGGGAAGTAAATGGCTGTGCCATTCGATTCAACGATGGCTTCGGGATCGACGAGAAGGTGGAGGTTCGGATCGTAGGTGGTTTGGGGGAGCAATGGAAGGGGATACATGGCGGGCGGGGAAGGATGTTCCGGAGTTTGTGCGGCGGAAAGCGAGGGAAGGAGAAAAAGCAGAATAAGGAAGCGGAAAATGGTAAGCATTGTACTCATTATTGGGATTCCTTTTTAAAAATTCCAGAGGGGGATTGGTTTTCCCTGCGAGGAGAGTTCTTCGACATAACAGCCTGTATGCGGGGTGGGCGGGGCGCCGGTGTTTTCGGCCTGATCCATGACGCGATAGACGAGGATGCTGTGCCACCTGCGGTCGGCGAGGCGAAGCGGGGCGCCAACGCCGTGGTCGATTTTCCAGGCCTGTCCGCTGGGCGGGGGGCCGAGATCGACGTAACGGTCGCGCGCTATGACAGCGAGCAAAAGTCCTGTGCGGGACTCATTCAGGGCGGCGATATCGAGCATATTACGGTCTGTGCCCAGGTGGAGGGTTGTGGCGATGAAGGGGATTCCGTCAGCGGTGCGGTTCAGGGCGAGGGCGGTTCCTGTGGTAGCGCCCTTGAGATGGAACAAGGGCTGCCATTGTTTGCCGCCGTCGCCGCTTCGCCAAACGGGAAGATCGGATACCGCACCTCGCCGACCGCCTTGGGCGCAGAACAGCAGGGCGCCGTCTTTATCTCGAATGAGGGTCGGTTCGTTCCAGGAGGAACCGGGATCAGTGACGGGGGTGAAAGAGATTGGCTGCCATCGATTGTTTTGTCTGGCGAAGCGGGCGACGCCAGAGCGAAGGGATTGATCGCTGCCGGCGCAGAAGAGGGGGAAGAGCAGATCGTCGCCGTCGGGGATGGCCATGGACAAGCCGGGTCCTGTGACCTGCCAGCCTTCGGGGATGTGCCAGTTTGATTCGCGGCTGAGAAATTGCGACTGAAAGGAATCGCCGTCGTAGTAGAATTCATAGCGTTCGATGCGGTGTGCTAAATCGTCGGGGGATGGGAAGGGTTTGGAAAAATCGGCCGGATAAAAGCAGAATTGTTCGATGCCGAATCCCGTTCCGGCGTGTGGGTGTGGGAAGCCATCGGGTCGTTTTGCACCCCGGGGTACAAAACCGCCACAGGCGGTAAACTTGACGGAATAGCAGGATTGGCCAGTTATGGGGTGAGGTTCTATTTTTCCGCGGGAGAGGGGAATGATTTTCGCCTTATCGAGACGGTTTACATCGTCCAAGAGAATGACATCGGTTCCGACCTCGAAATCGCCATAGGGGACCAGATTCCGACGGATGTTGCAGAGTATTGCCGCACGGGCGGGAGCGACCTGAAAGGGGAATCCGATGCCGTAGCGCCAGCATTCACCGTGCGGCTGGGTTGGCGGGATTGCCAGATCGGCCGGGCCACGGGTAATGGATAAGCCTGCATTTCCGGGGGGGAGATGGTTTTGCTTTTGTTTGGAATCGCCGGGGGAACAGCCCATGAGGAAAGCGTGCAGTAGAATCATCGTGACCGAAAGGAGCAGGGGGTTTATCTGCCGGGACTGTTTTTCCATCGGAGTTTTTTGTGTCTTTTCATACAAGGATTTTTCCCGGATTTAATAGGTTCCATATTTTTCGACGAGCTGGAGAATCCAGAGGTATCGTTCGAAGGAGACTTCGGGGGGGACGGAGTGGTCGGAGTGGAAGATGTAGCCGCCGCCCTGTTTGGCGACAGTAAGTTTGTCGCGGATTTCGGCTTCGAGCTCATCGGCGGGGCCGCTCATTTTGGCGGCGTCGATGTTGCCCCAGAAGGTGAGGCGGTCGCCATAGAGGGGTTTGAGGGAACGGACATCCATGCCGCTGTGGGCCTGGAGAGGCTGGAGGACGTCGAGACCGCAATCCAGAAAATCGGGGATGAGGGCTTCGACGTTTCCGCAGGAGTGGAGCCAGAAGGTGATATCCTGTTTGTGAAGGAATTTGCCAAGCTGCAGGAAGAGGGGCTTGTAGATTTCGCGCCAGGTGTGAGGGGAGAAGAGCAGTCCGCGGGTGCAGGCGAGATCATCGACGAGATAGAGGCCGTCGGGTTTCATGCCGAGTTTGAGGCAATGGGTGAGGCAATCCAGGAGGAGATCGATGTGGGTTTGCGCCATGTCGCGGACCCAGTCGGGATCCAGGAGGAGGTCCATGAGGAGGGGTTCATATCCGCGGTGCCGCCAGGCGGCTTCCCAGGGGCCGTAGGCGACGAAGAGGAGGTATCGGTTGTTCTGGCGGATTTTCTCGTACTTTTTTGTTACTTCGGTCCAGGAGGGATACTCATCCATGTGGAGGAAGTAGGATTTGTCATCGAGGCGGGCGGTGTCGTCGGGATTGAAGCGGAAGCGGGGTTTTACCTGCTGCCAAACGGTTTTATCTTTGGTGAAGTGGTCTGAGAATTCCATGCTGCGAGATTTTCCGAGGAATTTCCGGACGGTATAGCCGAAGCGGTCCTGGACGGTGATGAACTGGCCATCCTGTTTGAGGAGGATCTGTGGTCGTCGCATGGAGAGGTCGAGGCTCATGGTGTCGATGTCGCCGCCGAGGACTTCGATGACATCGCGATTGCCGAGGCCTTGGGTTCGCCAGAGGGTTTCGGTATCTTCCCAGAGACTTTCGCTGCGGGGAATGCGGTCGAGGGATTTTCGGGTGAGTGCGTGAATGACGCGTGTTCGACTGTCCATAATGGGTTATTCCATAATTATTCCGTCACTCAACGCTGCCAGTGACCCAATCGGATCGTCCTTGGGTACGCAAGAGGCCTCGGCTGAATATCGGGCAACCGGGGTAATCGGTTTTTCCCATTCAAAATCGGCCGAGCCATCGCCTGCTCTCGGAAATGCGGATATCCGTAGTCTCGTGCATCCCATTGGGACAAGAGTGATTTTTTCATTTGGCGCATCCGATTTTGCGGGGCTTGGCTGCTGCAATCCCACCATTCCGAGATAATCTTTCTGCCAGTTGGGAATTTTTCGGCCCGTTGATGGTAACCGTCCGGTGAAGCACAGGGGGGACAGGGAGTGTGTCTGTCGGATTTGTTA
>CAZOTP010000284.1:0-4468 GCA_964582655.1 uncultured Pirellulales bacterium
CCGATTGTCATTTCCAGAACTGATGCAGAACTCCCCCAAACCAAAGCCCCCTTTGTCCTGCTCGGTCAGGCACAATCCAAAAACCAGGTGATTTCCATCCTCATCGATGCCAAAGGCCCCGTTGGAATCGATACCTTCCGGCTGGAATTAGTACCACAGGAAAAATAACCGAATCTCAATAAACCGGTATCGAAAACATCCGAAAGGTCACAGCACAATGAAACAATTATACAGCTCCTCTCTTACCGTTCTCTCGATCGTGATATTTCTGAATTCTCACGCCTTCGCGGCGAAAAGGCTTCCCATCAAGAGCCAAACCCGGCTTATTTCCGATCAGGTCCAGTTGTTTTTGGATGATGAGCTGATCGACTGGCGAGTCAATGTGAAACGGCAGTTGCAAAAACCAACCAAACATCCCGCTAATCCTCTCCTTAGAGCCGATCAGCCCTGGGAAACCTATATCGGCCTTTATGGCTCGGTCATGTACGATCCGGACTCCGGAAAATTCCGCTGCTGGTACCTCGCCAAGGGAACCGAACCCGGTCTTCCCGATACCCCGGAAGGTCCGGTCACTGTCGAATATTATCAGTGTTATGCCGAATCCGCCGATGGCATTCACTGGGAAAAGCCCCCTGTCGGATTCAAAGCCTACGGCCCCCATAAAAATACCAATATTGTCATCAACAACTCTCACAGTTTCAGTATCCTCCGCGATCCGGCCCCCTCAGATCCCAACAAAAAATACCTTGGAGCAGGCGGTGCCATCTTCGGCTTCTCACCGGATGGCATTCACTGGACCAAGCAGTCCTGGGACGCTGTCGGAAAAAATGACACGGGTACATCCGTTATTAAATGGCACAATGAATTCCTCGCCTTCGTCCGGAATCAGGAAGAAGACCACAGGCCGAAAAATAATCTTCAGCGAGCGGTTGCCCTGTGCATCAGCAACGATTTTGAGCACTGGACCTACAAGCAGACAATCTTCATGACTGACAAGGAAGACGGAAGCCCCTGGACGCAGCCTTATGGCATGTCCGTCACCCCCTATGGCGACCAGCTCATCGGTTTGATGTTTATGCTCTACCTCGATCCCGTCGAGGGAAACAACATGTTCGGCGATATGAATATCCAGATACTTACCAGCCGCGATGGCCGAAACTGGTCCCGCGTCGCCGACCGCGCCGTCTTCCTCGAAGGAACCACCGGCTCATGGGATGGAATGCGAATCATGTCTCCCGCCGCGTCGATGTTTGTCAAAGATGACCTGGTTTACATCTACTACAACGGCAGCAACACCCGACATGGCGACAAAAAAACCAAATCGGTTTCCTGCATCGGCCTGGCAACACTCCCCGCAGACCGCTTTGTCTCCTTCCAGCCCGAAAACCCCGAAAAAGAGGCAATCCTCGAAACCTGCCTCCTTCAATTCACCGGAGGCGATTTGATCCTCAACGCCGAAACGCAGCCCGAAGATCTTCGCGTGGAGCTGATCGATCCTCACGGCTTGGTTGTCGAAGGCTTCGACCGTTCCACCTGCAAACTTACCAAGCAGGACGCTCTCCGCTATCGCGTTACATGGAATACCCCCGCAGGCGAAAAATCCCTCGCCGACGCCCGAACCATCCAGCCCCTCGCCCTGCGATTCATTCTGAAAGAAAATGCAAAGGTATATGCGTTCCAAATCCGGTAATACAAACGCCAAAATGAGATCGCCCCGAAAATAGCAATCATAAAATCCCTTATCAGTTTAGGAGACTGCAATGCGTGCTGTAAAAATGGTTCTCATCCTGCCCTGGATATTCACCTCCGTGTGTCTTGGCTATCTGCCCGATACCGCCGATTCCTCCAGAACCGTTTCACTGAACGGCCCCTGGCAGTTCAAGCTCATCACGCCTGACCAGACGCAGATCCAGAACGCCTTTCACGCGAATGAATATGACGCCTCCGCCTGGGACGCCATCACCGTCCCCTCCAACTGGGAAATGCAGGGATTCGAGGAGCCCATTTACGGCGATCCCACCAACACCATCGGGCTGTATCGCCGAACCTTCGCCGCTCCGAACGACTGGAAAGACCTTCGCGTCTATCTCCGCTTCGAAGGGGTTCTCTACGGCTATGAAGTCTGGATCAACGGTACCAGCGTGGGAATTTTTGAAAGCGCATTCCAGCCTGCGGATTTCGACATCACCGACCGCCTTCGCTATGATGTCCCAAACGTCATCGCCGTTCGCGTCTATAAGGATTTCCCCTCGGCCCAGTTCGACACCCACGACGATTGGGCGCTGTCAGGCATATTTCGCGATGTCTCGATCTTCGCCCTGCCCACCGTTCGGATCGAAGAGATCCATCTGGATACCGCCATGCAGGACAAAGGAAAAAAAGGCTCCGTCACCGGCAGGATCGACTTCGGCCATACCTACCCCGGAAATTATAAAAAAATGTCCGAAAGCATTCCGCAAACCGTTCCACTGGAGCTGGCAATCACCCTCGCTGACCCTGATCAGCGTACCGTCGCCGCCGTTCGAGACAAAGTCCCCTGGCACAGTGCCTATGAGCATTACGATCTGCCCGACCCCTTCTCATTCCGCTTCGACCTGAAAAATCCCAGACTCTGGAACACCGAATCCCCTAGTTTATACACCCTCACCGTGCAGCTCTATCGCCAGGGCTCGCTGATTCACACTATCCGGCGCCGAATCGGCGTCCGGCAGGTAACCATTGAAAACGAAGTGTTGAAACTCAACGGCCAAGCCGTCAAAATCCGTGGCGTCTGCCGCCACGCTCTCGATCCCAAAGTCGGAAAAGCCCTCCGCGAAGAGCACTGGAGACAAGACCTGGAGTTGATGAAAAACGCGAACATCAACGCTGTCCGCACTTCGCATTACCCCCCGCACCCGCGATTCCTGGACTTGTGCGACGAATACGGAATGTACGTCGTTTGCGAAGTCCCCTTCGGAGGCGGCGACCGCTACCTCTACATCGATGGATATCAGGGCCAGCTTCTCGCCCGCGCCGAAAACACCGTCCGAACCCACCATCTGCATCCCTCCATCATCGCCTGGTCGGTGGGCAATGAAAATCCCTACCCTCCCAGCGTCGGCCGGACCGGGCAGTACGTCAAGTTTCTCGATCCGTCGCGCCCCATCCTCATGGCCGGCGGCATGGACATGAAAGACGGCCTCCCCCGTTTCGTCGATATCTTCAGCCCCCATTACCCCTCCATCGAGTCCCTCGAATCCCTCGGCTCCACCCGCGACGCACGCCGGCCCGTACTCTGCACCGAATTCAATCACGCCCTGGGAGAATCCTTCGGATATCTGTACGACACATGGGAAACCATGCTCAAATACGACAACCTCGCAGGAGGCATGATCTGGCACTGGTGCGATCAGGGCCTGCTCCGAAAAGTCAACGATCGAACCGTATTTGACTGGCACAGCAATTTTGAAGTCATGAGCGGCAAACCCTCTGCTCTCTCCGGCGACTTCTGGCTCGACAACAACACCATCCTCGACAGCCACGGCGTCTATGGCTCCGACGGCATCGTCTATGCCGACCGCACGCCGCAGGAAGACCACTGGCAAACCCGAAAAGTCTTTTCCCCCGTTATCGTCGCCGAAAAACAGCTATCCCTCAAACCCGGAAAGCAAAAACTCAATCTGACCATTCAAAACCGATACGACTTCACCAATCTCGATCAGACACGAGCTTCGTGGGCCCTGCTCGAAAACGGAAAAATCATCCGCGAAAAACCATTCTCCGTGAAACTCGCTCCTCATCGAACCAAATCCGTCAGCCTCCCCCTTACCCTTCCCGCCAATCTGTTGTTTTCAAAATCCGATCCCCTCGCGCAAAACGATTATACCCTGCTAATCGCGTTTCATAACCCAAACGGACAAACATTCTATGAAAACACGATTCGCCTCCTCCCCCCCTCCGGTCCGATCGATCTGTCTCTCCTCACCGGACCACCCCTCCAAAATCCGGACACCCTCTTTTCTCAAACGTCTCAAACGACATCACGCATAGACTCTCTGGAAAATGCAGGTCTGCCTGCCGGCCTGGATCTGACTCCTATCCTCCGAATGGGACGCTCCGCCACCATCGCCGAAATGAGAACCTACTCCCGGTTCGGAACCGATTCCATCTGGAACGATTATCTCCTCACAAACGGAACCCTGCTGGAACGAACCGTTTCCAAAACAGAAAAAAACGCCCGCATTCATTCTGTCTATGAATTCTCGCGGCAAACCAAACAGGATCAGAAAGTCCGCGCCCAGATCATCTTCGACCTGCACGAAAACAGCTGGATCGATGTCTATTACCAGTTGACTCCAATGAACGCACAGGGCTATCTCCTCGCTGCCGGTCTTGGTTTTGCTCTTCCCCCCCAGGCCGATCATCTCGACTGGCTGGGCGATGGCCCCTATTCCTCTCACCCCGACAAAAAACCACTCGCCCAGCGTGG
>CAZOTP010000285.1:0-4450 GCA_964582655.1 uncultured Pirellulales bacterium
AACGATCAGGTTCTTGTCGGGAAGACTAAAAGATTTTCAGTAATTTCAGTCTCACGGCCGTCTGAAATACGTTTCGTCTGCTCCTGTTCGATGACTTCTGATGGACATCTTGGCTTGCCGCTTTTTCGTACAGGGCTTTCTGGTAACGCGGAGATAGTCTGTTCGCTTCGGATGAGGCGCGTGTCCTCATCGCTATGGAAGCGGGCGAAAGGTTTCGGTTTTGTACAAAGGAGAATGAAAATGTACAAAAAAATGATGTTGGTTCTGGTTGCGGTGTTGACGCTGTCGGCTGCCCAGTTTGCCGCCGCGTCGGAAGATGCTCCCTATTTCACATGGAATGTGGCGTCCGGGAACTGGGATCAGGTGTCGAACTGGGGTTACGTGGCTACCCCGGGCGGTGCGGTCCAGCCGGTCGCCTCTCTGCCCACGATCAACGATGGCGTGGAGATTGATGTGAGTAATTACGTCGCGACCGTTGCCGACGGAATGACCGCCTATGCGAAATACATCGCGCTCAGCAATGATTCCGTCGATTTCGGGACTGCCGCGACGAATTGCACCCTGAACGTCACCGGCGGCTCGCTGAATGTCGGGTCGGGCGGCATCTGGGTCGGCAACGGCAGCGGAGCCGTCACGAACTATCTGAATATCAGCGGCGGCGAAGTGAACATCATTGGCGGCGATGTGGAAGCGTCCTACAACGGCACCGCCTATGTCACCATGACCGGCGGCGTATTCAATACTCCGGTGTTCTATCTGGCGTATCACCGCAACGGCGACTTCGGCTATCTGCAGATGGACGGCGGGACACTGAATATCGGTGCCGGCGGACTGCAGGTTCGGCAGTATTCGGGCGATCCCTCCACGAATACCTCGCGCGGCTATATCGATGTGACCAATGGCACGATCGTGATTAGCGGCGATGCGACGGCGAGAATGGCGGAATTGCAGACGGCCGGCCAGCTCACCGCTTTCGGCGGCGCCGGAACATTGAATGTCGTTTATGCCGATGGCTTCACCACGATTACCGCCGTTCCCGAACCGATCACGATGCTGATGCTCGGACTGGGCGGAATCGCGGCGCTGCGTCGTCGGAAATAACTGTTTCCGAAGCAGATAATTGAAAGCAAGTCCACTCTCCCAGGGCGCCTCCAAGGCGCCCTTTTTTATGGATTATTGTTTCTCCAGAGCGTAGGATGATTCCATTGGTTCCGGATGAACTTCGCGGCTTATGTCTTGCAGGAGAAACCGTATGAAACGTTTCCAGCTTTATGCTGTACTCCTTTGTGCGATCTGCACCGGTTGTGCCAATCCTACTTCGATGTCCCTGTCCGGGGGGAAACAGTGGATTCGCCAGGCGAAGTTCGGAGTGTTTGTACATTATCTTCCCGGCGGGGAGGATTTTCAGAAAAAAGTAGATTCTTTCCATGTCGCGAAATTCGCCGATCAAATCGAGCGGACAGGCGCCGATTATCTGATTTTCACGCTGGGTCAGGATTCCGGGTATCAGTGCAGCCCGAACGCAACGTATGACCACTTCACGGGTTACCCGGCCGGCCAGCGGTGCTCCACGCGCGATTTGCCGATGGAAATCGCCGACGAACTGGCCCGGCGGGGGATTCGCCTGATCCTCTATTCCACCTGCCGCAGCCCCAACGGCGATGAACAGGCGATGGCCGGGCTTGCGGATGTGCCTTCCCGGCAGCCAACGCCTCAGGAGTTTATCCGGCGATGGACGGAAGTGGTCCGGGAGTGGTCAACTCGTTACCGTACAAAAGTTTCCGGCTGGTGGATCGATGGCGTGTATCGCCCGGAATCGTATGATTTGAGCCTCCCTTGCAACTGGAACACCTGGGCGGCGGCGTACCGGGCCGGAAATCCGGATGCGGTCATTGCCTTTAACAATGGCTCCGGCATTGATGTGGCGTTTCTCAAACTGACCGAGCAGCAGGACTTTACGGCGGGCGAGCAGAGTCGTTTCGGCGCGGCGCCGGAGTTTTACCCTGCCTATCCCACGGTGCAGTGGCACATTCTGTCGTATCTGGGGGACTGGTGGGCGTCGCCTACGGGACCGAATTATACGGATGAATGGCTGATTAATTATGTGAAAAAGGTTAACCGGCAGGGCGGGATCGTGTCTATCGATGTGCATATTTCGTGGGACGGGACGATCTATGAGCCGCATTTGCGGCAATTAATAGCGCTGGGCAGGGGGCTGGGGAAAGTACGATAGATGCTGAAAACACAGTGGCGGCCGTGAATCTAAGTGAAACCGATGAAGACAAAAATAGTTTTGGCGATTTTGGCGACGGGATTGCTTCCCGGATGCAGCCCGGTTCAGAAGGAATACCGCGGAACAGGCAGGGGATGGATGAAAAATGTGAAGTGGGGTGTGTTTACGCATTATCTTGTTGCGGGAGAGGAATTCAACAAAATGGCGGATTCGTTTGATGTCAAGGGATTTGCCGATCAGATGGAGAAGACGAAGGCGGATTACCTGATATTCACGCTGGGGCAGAATTCGGGGTATTATTGCAGTCCCAACGCGACGTATGAAAAATACGCCGGTTACGCCCCGGGGCAGCGGTGCACGAGGCGGGACCTGCCCATGGAAATCGCCCGCGAAATGCAGAATCGCGGCATCCGGTTTTTGCTCTACCTGCCCTCTCGGAGTCCGCAGGACGATCCCCAGGCGATGGCCGGTCTTTCCGATATCGACGAGCGCAAGAAAGCGCCGCAGGAATTTATCAAAAAGTGGTCGGAAGTGATTGAGGAGTGGTCGCTTCGATACGGTACGCTGGTGTCGGGCTGGTGGTTCGACGGAGCCTATCGCGAGTCCTCCTGGAACGATTATACCCTGCCTTATAATTTCCGGACGTGGGCGGCGGCGTGCCGGGCGGGCAATCCCGAGAGTCTGCTGGCGTTTAACAATGGAGCGGGTTTGGACAGAGCCTTCAGGATATTATCGGAAGAACAGGATTATACAGCAGGCGAGATGGGGCAATTCGGAGCGACGCCAGAATATTTTCCCCCTATCCTTGGAAAGCAGTGGCATATTCTTTCGTTGCTCTGGTATGGCTGGAATTACCGAATTGGTCCATGCTATACCGATGAATGGCTCATTGATTATGTGAAAAGAGTAAATCAGCAGGGTGGAATTGTATCGCTTGATGCAATTGTTTCTGCCGATGGAACTATTTATGAGCCTCATCTGAAACAACTGGTTGCGCTGGGAAAGGGGCTGGGGAAAGGGCGATGAGTTTTGATATGGGAATACGGTACCCATTTTTGTTGGAGAGCAAACCATGAAGGCAAGGATGATTTCGGCGCTGTTGACAATGAGCCTGATCGCGGGATGCAGTTCGGTTGACCCGCCATATCGCGGGACGGGCAAAGGGTGGATGAAGGAAGCCCGGTGGGGCGTGTTTGTTCATTATCTGCTTGGCGGAGAGGAATTCAACAAAATGGCGGATTCGTTTGATGTCAAGGGATTTGCCGATCAGATGGAGAAGACGAAGGCGGATTACCTGATATTCACGCTGGGGCAGAATTCGGGGTATTATTGCAGTCCCAACGCGACGTATGAAAAATACGCCGGTTACGCCCCGGGGCAGCGGTGCACGAGGCGGGACCTGCCCATGGAAATCGCCCGCGAAATGCAGAATCGCGGCATCCGGTTTTTGCTCTACCTGCCCTCTCGGAGTCCGCAGGACGATCCCCAGGCGATGGCCGGTCTTTCCGATATCGACGAGCGCAAGAAAGCGCCGCAGGAATTTATCAAAAAGTGGTCGGAAGTGATTGAGGAGTGGTCGCTTCGATACGGTACGCTGGTGTCGGGCTGGTGGTTCGACGGAGCCTATCGCGAGTCCTCCTGGAACGATTATACCCTGCCTTATAATTTCCGGACGTGGGCGGCGGCGTGCCGGGCGGGCAATCCCGAGAGTCTGCTGGCGTTCAACAACGGCGCGGATATCGACCGGGCGTTCAAGATTTTTTCCGATGCCCAGGACTATACCGCCGGCGAGCAGACGCGGTTTGGGGCGACGCCGGAGTATTATCCGCCTTACCCGGCCAAGCAGTGGCATATCCTTTCCTTTCTGGGAAACTCCTGGAACAATCCCAGCGGGCCGAACTATACGGACGAGTGGCTGATTGCGTATATCCAGAACGTCAACCGGCAGGGCGGGATCGTGTCGATCGATGTGAATCTGTCGAAGGACGGGCGGATCTATGAACCGCATGCAAGACAACTGCAAGCCGTGGGCCGGGCCTTGGGGAAATGAGAATAAAAGCGGACGTTCCCCCGCTTGTTAACCGGGATCCCGATGCGATAGCTCCCGTTTCCTGTGAAGGCTTCTATCCATACAATATTGGATTCAGGATTTGATAAACAGCCTCGGCGATCCGCTTCGCCCCTTGTTCATTGGGGTGGAGGGCATCCGCGAAATCC
>CAZOTP010000286.1:0-4450 GCA_964582655.1 uncultured Pirellulales bacterium
CGCCGACAGGACCAGTGTCCTCCCCAGCCAGCGATTGTCAAACTTGTGCCAGATGGTTTTTTCCATTTTGTCTGTCCTCTGGTTGATGGTTGGAGCATACCTTAAAATTCGCTTTAAAGCTTTAAAAACCCTGTCGCATCCCCCTCACAAAACCGATTATAATAAATGCCATCCCCGCGAACAAAGGCAGAAGCCAGACCAGCAGGTACAGCAGCAGGGAAACCGCAATAGCGGAAGCTCCCGCCGGTTGGGCCATCGAATGCCCAAGCAGGTCCCGGGCCAGAGAGACTTTGCGCTGAAACGGCATGGCCCGATAGGGCTCTTCCCGCAGCAGATGTAAAATCGCCGGGACCAGGCTTTTTTCCGTCCGTTCAATCCGCTCGGATTGAATTTTCTTGTCCAGCCGGGACATCGCGCGATTTTGGACAATCTGATTCCGTACCCCAAGACCCAGAAGCAGCGCAATCACCATCAGGGGATAATCCTGTTTGTAAACTCCCGCGACAGCAAGGACCCCGATGCTGGCGATCAGAAAAGCGCTTTTCAAATAATGAATGCGTGAAAACAACGTCACCTCGAAGACCCGTCCTCCGTCCAGAGGCAAAATCGGAAGAAGATTCAAATAATTCAGGACGATCAGAAACACCCCCGATTGTTTAAGGATTTCCGACTTGCTCACGGAATAAAAAAGAAGGCAAAAGATTCCAATCAAAATGCCCGGCGCAGGCCCCAGCAGAAAGACAATCGCCATCCCGTAACGGATGAGTTTCAGAATCAGAAAAATTCCCGCCGCGTAAAAAACAAGGTGTAGATAATTCATAATGTCCGCCGATGAATGTCTCTTGGTTTATCCTGCAAGGTTTAAAAAGAACGCCTGCATTCAAATATAAAATGGAAGTCCGCCATATGTGCCTGCCAAAGAGGTTCCTGAAATCCTCGATAGAGCATATATACAAACAGCCCTGAAAATCGTCAAACCAAATCGTCGAAAAAGGCTAAAATTCTCAATTTTCCCAGGATTTTCTTCTGCTATAATACCATAGAGGTGTCCGATGGCTAAATCTGCGGATGACAATTCGAATTTTATTCCGGACGCGGAAATGGAGCTTTCCCCCAATGCCCGCATCGTCCTGGAATCCCGCTACCTCCGCAGGGACGATCAGGGCCGCATCCTCGAAACCCCCGCGCAGATGTTCTGGCGGGTCGCAGGCCACATCGCCAAAGCCGAAACCGCGTGGCCGGCAGGGGGGCATGATGCTCTCTATTGGCAGAAGCGCTTTTACGAAATGATGGTCTCCCGCCGATTCCTGCCCAACAGCCCCACCCTCATGAACGCCGGCCGCACGCTCGGTATGCTCAGCGCCTGCTTCGTCCTGCCCCTGCCCGACAGCATCGAGGGCATCTTCGACACCGTCAAAGCCACCGCCGTCATTCAAAAGGCAGGCGGAGGCACCGGTTTCTCCCTCGACAACCTCCGCCCCACGGGCGACTATATCGCCTCCAGCGGCGGCCACACCAGCGGCCCCATCAGCTTCTGGAAAGTCCTCTCCGAAACTACCAACGCCATCCAGCAGGGCGCTTTCCGCCGCGGCGCAAACATGGCCATGATGAGCCTCTGGCATCCGGATATCCTGAAATTCATCCATGCCAAACGGAAACTCTCTCTTTTTTCCAACTACAACATCTCCGTCAAGGCGACCGATGAATGGATGCAGACCCTGCTCGCCCATCCGGAAAAACCGCATATCGTCCGCAATCCCCGCACAGGAAAGCAATATTACCTCCCCGCCGATCTGGAAATCGACAGCTACGAATTATCCCATCTGGTCCCCGTCGATGCCGCGTCCGCCTCGGACAAGTTCTGGACCGTGGGACAGATATGGCGCGCCATCATCGAAAACGCCCACCACTCCGGCGAACCCGGTCTGGCCTTCATCGACCGCATCAATCGCGACAATCCCACACCGCACCTTGGCACCATTCAGGCCACCAATCCCTGCGGCGAGCAGCCTCTCCTCGATTACGAATCCTGCAACCTCGGCAGCATCAACCTCTCCCGCTTCGTTCCCGCAAACGCCTTCGATCTCCATCTGCCTGTCCCCCTTTATGACGCCGAAAAAGCCCTCGCCCTGATCGACTGGACCGCGCTGGCCAAAACCATTTTTGCCGCCGTCCGCTTCCTCGCCAACGTCGTCGCAGTCAACAACTACCAGCTTCCGCAAATCGAGCAGATCAGCCGTGCCAATCGAAAAATCGGCCTGGGCGTCATGGGCTTTGCGGACCTCCTTTTCCAGCTTGCCGTCCCCTACAACTGCGATACAGGCGTCGAAATCGCCCGACGCCTCATGCAGTTCCTACAGACCACCGCACACCAGGCAAGTGAATCTCTCGCCCAAAAGAGAGGCTCCTTTCCCAACTGGAAGGGCAGCCGCTGGGATGCCCAGTTTCACAGATCCATGCGGAACGCCGCCGTCACCACTATCGCGCCGACCGGAACCCTGAGCATCCTGGCTGGTTGTACCAGTGGCATAGAACCGCTCTTCTCCCCCGTCTTTATCCGTCAAATTCTTGATGGCAAAAAACTGCCGGAAATACATCATTTCGTGTCAAAACTGGGTCAAAACGGTGCAAAACAGGGTAAAAATAGCGCATTTCAGAACAAAAATTTTGATACTATAGGAAAGACAGGCGATCTGGGTAATCTCCCGGACGATCTGAAAAAGGTCTTCGTCTGCGCCTATGACATCGATCCGAACTGGCACGTCAGCATGCAGGCCGCCTTCCAGCAGCACTGCGATTCCGCTGTCTCCAAGACCATCAACCTCCCCGAAACCGCCAGCCTCGAAGAGGTCGATGAAGTGTACCGCCTCGCCTATCAGCTTGACTGCAAAGGAATTACCGTCTTCCGAGACAATTGCCGTCCCGCCCAGCCCATGCGCATTTGCTCCGACACCGCCTGCGATTAACCTCCCCAATGCCCCATCTTTCCCCTGTTTTCCATCGCCTCACAAGATTTCAACACCTTATTCACAAAGATTTTAAAGATTTTTTCAATTCTCGGACGATACCTTCAATGAGTTTTCTCCCCTCCGGAAAACATCGAGACGCCTAAAGCGCTCGGTGTTTTCTTTTTTTTAAGTCCATTTCCAATAAATACTTATCTAAATGTTCGACAACTATTTTCAAACACCTTGGCAAGTTCCTCTCTAATCCGGTATAAATTTATTATGTAATTTATGTATTCGCCGTCACTCTTTTAGGAATCGAATCTTGAATCGCGCGCTATTATCAGAGCTTGGTTTGGCCAGTGCTGTCCAGAAAGCACTCTTAATAGGGGAAATCCCTAGCTGCGATTGCGGCCGCATCATCGTTAAAAATAAAATGAGCCGCGATGTGGGAGGCGATTTCTATCATTTCCAAATGCTTGGCCAGGAACAAGTTGCGATTGCGATTGGGGATGTGATGGGGCACGGGACTGGTGCGGCGTTGATTATGTCCGTCATTATGGGGATATTAAAAGCGGACCGCACCGATCACCGACGGCCGGAGCGGGTGGTCAGCCGGCTGAACGATATGCTGATCCGTCTGGGGGATTTTGTGGAATTTCCGATTACATGCAGTCTGTTTTACGGGGTAGTGGATCTGCCCAGCGGGCTTCTGTTGTATATTAACGCGGGTCATCCGCATCCGATTGTGTATCACCGCACCAGCGGACGATTGAATCATTTGCCGGCGACGACGATGCTGCTGGGCGTGCAGAGCGGCGTGAAGGAGGATACGTGCCATCAGTTTGAACAAGGCGATCGATTGATTCTTTACACCGATGGACTGGTGGATTGCCGCGATGCCGATCAAAAACCCTTTGGCAGACATCGACTGGAGGAGATGATTCAAGCCGCGAAGTCCATCGATTTAAATGAATTGGGGGATCAGATTTTTTCGGAACAGGAGCAGCATCTCGGTTTGCAGGAGGCG
Organism: uncultured Pirellulales bacterium; assembly: GCA_964582655.1. Classification (GTDB taxonomy): domain Bacteria; phylum Planctomycetota; class Phycisphaerae; order Sedimentisphaerales; family SM23-30; genus CAZOTP01. The sequence goes on from CAZOTP010000286.1 coordinate 3,976, forward strand.
GAAGATGACATGACCCTGGTGGGGATTGATTTTAACCAGAGCATCTCGCCGGGAATATAAAACAACGTTTTAGAAGAAAGTCGAAGGGGGGAAATTCGGAGCATTTTGCCAAATACACCATCGATGGGAGAGTGCGAGTTATTGACCGATTTTCATTTCCTACAGAGAGGAAGGAGGGGCGGCGTTGGGAGGCAATTGTTTTGAACTCTTTTTCCAAATAATGACGGGAGGACTAACCTGACGATTTCGAAGAACGGGCGCGCCGGCCAGCCCGAAGAGGGTGATGCGGGGATAAAACCGGTTTTGCTGAAAACAGACTGCCTGGGTATATGGGAGCATTCCTGTGTGCAGCTTGTTGTAAAAATCGATCGTATTCGGGGGGGAATGATGTTCCCAGCCGGTGATTACATAATCCGGAAAATCCGAGAAGGATGCGGCTTGGCTGGCGTCGGGGGGGATCCAGGGATTTCTATAG
>CAZOTP010000287.1:0-4446 GCA_964582655.1 uncultured Pirellulales bacterium
GCGGGCGGCCGGCGGGGGGCTGGCGGGGGACGCGGCGGCGGGGCGCGCAGACGGGGAACTCGGAGGTGACGGAGAAATTGAGGGAGGCGCCGGTGTATTCGGTGACGATGCCGGAGGCGATATTTGCCGTTCCGATACAGCTGCAGGCCTGGTCCATGCCCCCGGTGACGACGAGCGGGGCGCCATCGAAGAGGAGTTCTTCGGCGATTTTGGGAGTTACGGGGGCGACGGGGTGTCCGGAGGGATAGAGGGGTGGAAGCTGATTTTCGCGGAGACCGAGGAAGTCGAGCATTTCGCCCCACCAGGCGTTTTGATGAATATCGTAGAGGAGGGAGGAGCAGCAGAGCGCGCCGTTGGCGGCGAACTGGCCGGTGAGGCGGTAGATGAGGTAATCTTCGATGAAGAGGATTTTGTGAATCCGGTCGAAGAGGTTTTTCTGATTCTCGCGGAGCCAGAGGAGTTTGGTGGAGGCCCAGGTGGGATTGACCTCGGGGGAGCCAGTGGTGTGATAGACCTGAGAAGCGCCGAAGTGTGCATCGATGGCGGCGGCTTGCTTTTGGGATCGGCTGTCCAGCCACACGATGGTTTTTCGGAGGGGATTGCCCTGATTGTCGATGACGATGAAGCTTTCTCCCTGACTGGAGATGGCCAGGGCGTGGACGCGTCGGCAGGGAGGAGGGGTTTTGGAAAAAATCCGGTGGAGGGCAGACTGGAGCGAGGTCCAATAGACATTCGGGTCGGTTTCGACGAAGCCATTGGCGGGTGTTTCAAGGGGGTATTCGCAGGCGGCGGAGGCAATTTCACGGCCTGATTCCTCGTAGAGAACGGCTTTTAGCGCTGTGGTGCCTGCATCGATGCCTAGTAGGTATCTCATCGGTAATACTATTTACTTGAGGACAGGATACAAGTCAACAGTTCTTTGCGGAAAAGAGGCGGGGTTTTTCTTTGCGGAGTGAAAAACGGATTCGATCAGGAAACCCGGCAGCCGTTTACAGACGTTCTGTTCCAGTTTGCGTTATTCGTTTAGTGCCATGCGGTGGTAAGGAGCCATTTCTGTGCGAGAGCGGTCAGGTCGTTGAGATTGACGGCTCCGGAGCGGTCGAAATCGGGCGGAAGTTCGGGCTGGGTCTGATTCCAGGATTTCGCCAGGAGGGTGAAATCGATGAGGTTGCAGGCGCCGTCGTTGTTGATGTCGGCGAGGAGGATATGGTGGGGGGGTGCGAGGGAGGCTTTATCGGTAGAGCCATAGTATCCCATATTGACACGGACGTTGTCGCCATACGTTTTGGCGGGATCTCGCGGAGCGGCGAGAAGTTCGCTGGCGAGGGAGGAGCCGGGGGAGCCTGCGTCGATGCATCGACTGGTGAGGGGATCCCAGGTCCAGGAGCCGGTGTCTTCGTTGTAGCGCCATCCTTCTGATTTGAGGTGGAAATTGCCGTTGTTCGGATCGACAAAGTATGGATCCTGATCGAGGCAGCCGTAGCCCCAGTTGACGTAGCAGTTCGTATCGGCAACGACGCCGGCGGGCCCCCCCTGGATGTTGCTATAAGAAATAGTGGGTGTGGAAGGGACGTCGTATCGCAGCAAATAGATTTGGGAACCGGTATTATTCCAGACAATGCTGTTGATCATCTGAAAATTGCAGAAGGAATGGCAATAAATGCCGCCGCCATGGGTTGCGCTATTCCCGGCGATGGTGCAGTTGCGGATGGAAGGAGAGGAATTGCTAAAGCAGTAGATGCCTGCTCCGCTGGCGGCCTGGTTTCCATAGATCAGGCAATTTTTAATCGAGGGAGAGGCGTGAATATCGCAAAGTATTCCGCTGTCGGTGTTGTTGGCGATGATGCAGTTTTCGATGGCGGGGCTGATGTGCCATCGGATATACATGCCGGGTCCGGCGTTATCGGTGATGATGCAGTTTCGAATGACGGGATTGGATGTGAAGTCGATGTAAATGCTGCCATTGACGTTATTGCGGAGGATGCAGTTTTCGATGACGGGGGAGGAGTTGTAGCTGATGGAAATACCGCCTCCAAGAGTGGGCATGGCGAGGGCCTGTCCGTTGGTGATGGTGAATCCTTCGATGCGGTCGGAACTGTTGAGGAAGCGGTTGAAGAAGTCGAATCCGCGTCCGGCGTTCTGGCAGTCGATGATGCAGGCTTCGGGTCCGTTGGCGGATTTGACGGTGATGTGTTTGACTTGTCCTTCGCCTCCCCAGACGAGGGACCTGTTCTTGGGGCCCGTGTAGGTGCCATCGGCGACGAGGACGGTATGACCTGTCGAGGTTTTGTCGATGGCGGTCTGGATATGCTGGAGGGCGGTGTCCCAGGACTGGCCGTTGTTGTAGTCGTTGCCATCGGTTTTGACATACCAGGTGGTTGCGGCGGGATCGCGGGATTCGAAGAGGTAGAGGGCGTACTCGCCGCAGGCGGAGTTGTCGCCGTCCACGACGATGTAGTAAGTGTGGCCGACGGTCATGGCGACATTGTAGAGGATGCTTTTATTGCCATTGATGTTGTCGTTGGCGCAGGCGATGCAGTTGGAGGCGGAGTCTTGGAAGACATAGAGCCGGGTGTCATAGTGGGAGTCGGCGAGGACCGCGTCCACGGTGATATCCGCAGCGGGCGTATAGGAATAGACGACATCCGTTCCGGAGTTGGCGTCGCCGCAGGAGCCGTCGTAGTCATCCGTGAAGGAGCAGGTGTTTCCGGATTCGGTGAAGGGGATCGAGTCGATGGGGAATGGATTGGCGATCGTATCGCCCTGGGGGTTCACTTCGACGGCAAGCTGGATATTGTCGAAGTAGTAGATGTTTTGATTGGGGGACATATCCCAGCCGCCGATTTTAAAGCGGATTTCGGAGGAGGAGGCGAGGCTATCGCAGGTTTCGCTGAAGAGAGGAGAGCCGTTTTCAGCATACTGCCACTCGGTTTTTGAGAGGGTCCATTCGAAGGAGGTCTCTTTTTCCGGGAAGGAATAGGCGGAGGTGGAGTCGGCATTTCCGCAGGAGTCGGAATGGCTCAGGAGGGGGCCTTGCCAGGCGGCGCAGCCAAGATACATATAGAGGCTGGAATTGAGGGCGTCGAAGACGGACATGCTTCCTTCGCCGGTGGCGCCGGATTCATAGCTCCAGTTTCCCCGGAGATGGATGTGAGTCCAGTCGGCGGGGAGGGAGATGTTTTTGGCGATGGCGTAGCAATAGGCAGGGGTTCCGGAGCCGCCCCAGAAGGTGACTTTTAATCTGCCGGAAACAATGGCCAGAGAACTTTGGGCGGGATTGGTGATTTGTGTATCCCATTTGGCGGGATCGAGGGCAGGGGAGGAGAAATCGTCGGAGAAGAGGATTTGCTCGGCGGCGCGGGCAGAGGGGGTAAGCCCCGCCAGGGCAAGGAAAAGAGAGGCGAGACAATAACGCAGCATTTTCATACATCACTCCTGAGCGATATGGAACCGAACTCGATGCCCAAGCAGAAACCGGTTTTGAGCGATTCGAGTTGTAATATGAATTGTATCAGAAACGGAGGAGCATATCAACGGCGGGCGTGGGGTTATGAGGCGGCGCGGGGAAATTGGGAGTCGCTATAATCGATATAGTTTCTACAGATGGATGGAATCTGTATTTTGGGGAGATGGGAAAGGTTATGGGGCCTTTTTACAGGTCCATTTGTCATTGTCGTTGAAGGTGATGCGTCTTACGCACCAATGGGAATGGCTCTGGCCTCATCTCCGGGCAGCATAGTTCCCCAAAATTTTGATGCACCCTGAGAGATTCCGGACAGGCAGAGATTGTGTGAAAGTGGGGAATTTGCAGGGATTGTACGGTTTGAGAGGGATGGAGGGGATCGAGCGGTTCGAAGGATTATAACGGCTGTAGGGGGAAAATTGCTGATTTGAAATCAAGTCGGGGCGGAGATTCTTTTCCGCTTGCCGAAGGGGGCGGCTGGATTTATCATGAACCCATCAGGCCCGGCGTGCGGCAGATTTTCGGCGGGCGTATGTATGGCACTTGTTGACAAGGATTTACAGGATGAACATCGGTGTGATCGGATGCGGCAACATCAGCAGCCGGTATCTGGCGAATTTGAAACGGTTTGAGAAGGTGAATGTGGTTGCGTGCGCGGATCTGGACTGGGAGCGGGCGATGAAGCAGGCGGACAAGTTTGGGGTGAAGAAGGCGCTTCGAGTGCCGGAGCTTTTGGAAGAAGAGGATATCGATCTGGTATTGAATCTGACGACGCCTCAGGCACACGCGGAGATTACGCTGGCGGCGCTGGAGGCGGGCAAGCATGTCTATAGCGAAAAGCCACTGGCGATCGAACTGGCGGAGGGGAAGGCGATTTTGAAGAAGGCCCGTCAGGAGAAGCGGCGGGTGGGCTGTGCGCCGGATACGCTTCTGGGTGCGGGTCTTCAGACGTGCCGCAAGCTGATCGATGAGGGGGTTTTGGG
>CAZOTP010000288.1:0-4403 GCA_964582655.1 uncultured Pirellulales bacterium
CAGACAAGCCGTACACAGCCTTTCCAAGGCTGCTCCTTAAGCCGCTCAGACACCTCTCCAGAACCTTGATTCTCTCAAGGATTCACTTCTCATTCTAAACGCCGGCCTTGGCTTCTTCAAGATAAAACCGATGCCGATCCATTTTTATTAATATTTGCAAACTTTCTTGTTTTTATACAAATTTTCAGATTGATATTGGAGATTTTTTGACAATTCTTATAATCGCGAAAAACACAACAGGAACCAGAAACCATGAAAATTCTCTCAAAACGTCAATGGATTCAGAGGCTTCTCGCCGGAGAAAACAATCTTCCCATCCCGCAGCACTGGATGAGTTTCTTCAACGGTCGAACCGCGCGCCGCCTCACCCCTAACTCCTTGCATTACAATCCATTGTGGCTATACGACTCGGAGAAAAACTTTGATTTTTCCCCCATCGGACCCGAAAACCTCGACCGGATGATCGCCTTTAACAACTACACAGGCCGCTGTTTCGCCTGCCTGGGAAAAGGGGCAAACATCGCGTTTGGCCATGGCGGTCCAGGCGAGTTTTTCAACCGGATTCTCGAAAAATCCGACGACCAGATTATCAGCGAATACGAAACCACCGTCAAAGTCAAAGTGCAGTTTAATCCTTATTTCTACCATAGTTACGATCATCCGGTAAGGACCGCTGAGGACCTGCAAAAGTTGCCACTTCCGGATGCGGCGGATCCCGGTCGATATGCGGGATTCGCCCAAGATGCCGGCTATCTCAAAAGCCGGGGCGAGTATGTAATCGGTTCCATGAACGGCTTCTTTTCCGGCATTCACTATTTCTTTATGGACTTCCAGCAAACCCTTATGGATCTTATACTTACACCTGAATTAATCGATGCGATTCTCGCTCGTTTAGGCCCTTGGAATCTGATGGCGGCACGCAAAATGATGGAAGCAGGCGCAGACGGTGTCGCTTTGTGTGACGATCTGGGCTCCCGTGAAAATCTGCTGATGTCCCCCGATCAGTATCGAAAATTCTTTAAGCCTTGGCACAAAAGACTTTGCGATGAAGTCCATGATCGGGGCGGCACAGTCCATCTGCACAGCCATGGAGCCATCGGACCGATCCTGGACGATCTGGCGGAATGCGGCTTTGATTTCATCAACCCCTTTGATCCGGAAGAAGGACATGACTTGGAAGCAATCCTGCGGGACTATTCCAAACATTTTATAGCTGTAGGCGGATTCCCCACGTCGTTCTGGCAATGGCCCGCGAAGAAGCAAAAAGACCATCTGGAAAAAACCGCCGCCTTGGCGGAAACCTATGCTAGATTGATATTTATGGATTCCGGCGGCGTTCCAGAAACCATCACTTCCGACGATTTCGCCAGAATCTGTCAGGAAAGCCGAAGGGTACGAAAGGTCGAAGGGATTGCGGAGTTGGCTTAATTTCGGAACTTGTCTCTCCGACCGCCGATAGGCTATGGACGGCATTCACCACCCGGGAACGAAGGCTTTTCATATTGCCAGACGCATCGCTGCCATCCCCCTCTTGCACAGGGCCATTCAAGGTGTTGGAGCCCCTTCCCGAAACGTAAAGTTGCTCGCCAGCGTGATTTCCGGATTCAGTTGCCCGTTCAGATAGGTTTGCAGAACCAGCCGGGCAGGCTTGGGTTCCCCGATAAAATAAATATCCACATCCACTGTATTGCCTTGAATATTGAGTTTTTGAATTGAACAGATCCCATTATGCCGTAACCCCTGCAATATCAAGGGGCTGTAATCCTTAATCAGACCCTCCGAATGGAACGGACCATACTTTTTGGCAAGCTGATCAAACACCTGTCTGAGCCCTTCCTGCACGTAATCCTCCGGCAGATCGACGCGGTCAAACCGATGCGGATGGCGCTGTTCGATGATCGCGACCATCGCCGGTTTTCTTTCCTGGCAGCCAAAGCCAGCGATAAGTACGCTAATCCATAACAATAAACAACTTATAATTCTTATTTTTTCCATATCCTGTCACCATCGATTCTAGTGCCATGCATAATATCGGACGTTTTCCTGCCAAATATTTGAATTTTTCCAATCTTGTCAATCATTCCGTCTGTAACATCTGCGACGATTATAACGACTTGAAAACGCACTACTTGAATGCATCATCCACCGTTTGTATCACGCAATCCACAAGTTATCCACATTCTAAAGCCTCGCTAAAAATGTCACTATTTTCACCGAAAACAACCAAACCCTAATAGATTACTAGGGTTTCCAGAACAATTTTATTCTGCCCCGCCTGACTTGTCTATTTATAACATATTATTTCATAAACTATTACAATTCATGTCTGTAACCGCGATCTGTAAAAAACATGATTTCGCCCTTCCCTCGCTGATTTTTTCGTTTTCCGCCCTCCCCCCTGCTTCGCACATGTTATCCACAATTTTTTTATAAATTGATCGATTTCTTGTTGACATTTATTGGACGGCCAAAATCCCTGATTTTTCGTCTTCAACAGAGTTTTATTGACAACCCACCCCGCTATCGGGTTATGATACGACTTCGTTGCCATAAAGAAATGATTCAGCCGAAAGGAAAATCTTTTATGACAAAGGATTACGCTTCCAAAGCCGCGATTTTTCTTTTGCTTATATGCGTTGCACTGACGGGATGCAAAACGGTCCCTATGTTTCCCAACCGCGCCGTTTCCGTAATCCCAACCGAAGATGGCGGAAGGATTTATGAATTTGACACGAACAAAGACAAGCAAACCGATTACTGGCAGGTCGAAAACCCCCAGGGACGCAAAGTGGAACTGCGTTACTTCGGCTCCGATGGGAAAAGCGTAACCATTGTAAAAATAGATTCTTATAACAATTCCGAGGTCCCTCATCTGGTCCTGGCGATGGATGGGGTGCCCTATGAACTGGTGGAACAATTATACGTCGATGGCTATTTTCGCTTATTCTATCCGCCCCAACGGGTTATCAGCACGTTCCCCGCGATGACCGATCTGGCATTCTGGCGCATTTTTGACGGCAAACCGCCGGTTTCCTACCAGGCGAAACATTTTGATCGGGATCAAAACCGAATTATCAGCGGCAACGAGATTTACCTCAGCGGCGAAGCGGCGGACTGGTCGGGCAAACTGGATTACCGCTGCTCGTTTCAGTGGGATCCGTGGGCGTATGTGCTGCCTGAAATGGTGTTCGAGCATGAGATGAAGGAAATTGACGAGGTTTTCCGCAGCGCCGACTGCGGAACGCGCATAGCGTACAGCGTTGCCACGGCGGGACTTGGAACGCGCGGCGGGCGCGAGGCGATTTTGCAGTATCTCAAGCAGATCGATCAGTTCTGCGAGCAGATGGTCTATGAGAAAAAAGGGCGTGTGAAAATCACGCTGCTGGCGGATCATGGCCATAACATGTTTGGCCGCGAACGGATTACGTTCCAGGATACGCTGGAGAAAGCGGGCTACCGGCTGCACGATCGTCTGGAGAAACCGAACGATGTAGTGACCATCGATTACGGGCTGGTGACCTACGCGGAATTTCACACGAATGATCCGGCGGGCGTTGCGGCGGCGATTTTGAACGACCCGGCGACGACGGTGGCGTGTTATCCGCAGGGCGATCTCATCGTGGCGCAAACCATTGACGGCAAGGCATTGATTCGGCGGAATGAACAGGGGCGTTTCCGATATGAGATGCAATACGGCGATCCGCTTGCGCTGAAGCCGATTCTGGAAACGCTGCAGAAAAACGGGCACATCGACGCGGACGGCTTCATCGACGACCGCGCGATGTTTGAAGCGACGGTGACGCATATGTATCCGGATCCGCTGCACCGGATCTGGTTCGGATTTCACGGGCTGGTTCTCAAGCCCGCGGATCTGCTGGTGTGTTTGAAGGACGGGTATGTCTATGGGAGCGAATTTTTCAGCGTAGCGATCGGCGGGGCGACCAGCACGCACGGCTCGCTGAACCGGATCAATTCGACGACGTTTCTGATGACGATGCTGGGCCCTCTGCCGGAACCGATGCGGATCGATGATGTGATGGGAACGATTCTTCGTTTTCATCCGCCGCAGAATTAGGTGTAGCCACGGATCAGAAAGATAAAGAGGATGGCCACAGATTGCGCAGATTTGGCCACCGAGACACAAAAACACCAAGATTTCACGAAGAAGAATTTTTTGCCGCGAATTTTCATGAATGGACGCGAATAGAAAACTCAGGATTTGAACCGCCGAGAACACCGAAGCTTCCGCCTTCGCACGAAGTGCTTCGGACGGACAGGCCACCTCAAAGTGCGAAAAACGCGAAAAGTGCGAAGGGGGAAGAAAAAGGGGGGAATTTGCTTGACATGCTTTTTTTAAAATGCAGAATACCTCCCGCGAAGACGCGGAGGCGCAGAGAAGAGAA
>CAZOTP010000289.1:0-4398 GCA_964582655.1 uncultured Pirellulales bacterium
ATAATCCGCCGCCTCTGGTGCATAAGGCAGCGGACGGCTCCCCTCCTTTAACAGCGAATACCGCACGGAACTGTAGGTCTCATACCCACCCCGCCGCCGGTCTTCCTCCGTGCCCAGATACCCGTTCGCTCCGTTGGACAGCGCCAGCAGCAAAGTTTCTTTCAGCGGACTTTTTACCGGCAGGGCCAGGCCGACTCCGGTTAGCGGTTCCCCCGGATAAAACACCAGACCCAGATCATCGAGAACCAGACCCGTAATCTCCTAGCGCCAGGTTGTTGGAACCGTCTTCCCCTCACCCAGAGCCTGCTTCTCCCGCCGCGCCCACTCCGCCAGAGGCTTGAAATGATTGATCTTGTTCTGAACGGGCCAGTCCTTCTTGCCGTTGATCCCCATCGCCCACTCCAGCTCCGGATTCTTCGGCGCCTCCTCAATGAACCGCTCCACCTCAACAATTTCCCGGTCCAGTGTCTCCATCGAAGGGGGCGGATCCAGTGGAAGATTCACCACCCGGTTTCCCAGCCGCATCCGCGCGGGCTTCTTCGTCTGAATCTTCTCGAACGCCGGCGCCGCCTGAGCCGCCATCCGCAGACCAAGATTTTCACTGTCTTCCTCCTTGCCAAACATCGGAATGCAGTTCGAATCCCCCGCCGCGCCGTAGCCGAACAGCACCGGCGCGCCCTGCGCGACTTCTTTGCTCAGCCGCTCCGTCATATACGACGGATACTCCCCCGAAACCGGCGTGTTGAAAATCACGCATGCCGGATGCGTCGCGAATCGAATCCATCCGGCAATCGGCTTGCCGTTCTCGTCATCAATCCGCAATATCGTCATCCGCGGGTCAATCGGCCTCCCCGACGCCAGACCCTCCCGAAAATCGCGGGTAAATTTAACTCCTCCATTCGGCAAATGCACCCGCGTATTAAACGACGCCCCCACCACATGAATCGTATCGTAGCCATAACGAGCAGGGCGCCGACTCGCCCACGCATCCTCCGCCGCCTCCGCACACTGACCTCGAACCCAGTCAAAAAAGAGATGAACACCGTCCAGCGGCTCCAGAAAAGGCGTGGAGTGGCTGTGTGATGCGCTCACGATAATCTGTTCTCGCTCCAGACCGATCCGCTCCGCAATCGACTTCCGCAGCTCCTCCGCATGAACATTCTCCATCACCGCCAGGTCCAGCGCAACCAGCAGAACGTGTTGATCTCCCTGGGACAAAACCAGGGCCTTGGCGTTCAGCGGACTGCCCTGCTCATCGAATCGAACCGTCATGTTGTGATGAATCTCGTTGTTTACCATCTCCGGCGTCGGCTGAATGCTCCGCGATGCCGCCCCTGCCAGAAACTCATCGCTCCGCGCGGAATTCACCCCCGATAAAATCGCCGCAAAAAAAACTATTTTTACAAAACCTGTTATCTTCGTGCAAAAATGTATCATAATCATGACTTCCCGCATAAAGCTTGGATGAGAGACACCGATTGGTCAATCAAACAATCCGCCGCTCCTTCCGCATAAGGCAGCGGACGAAGACCCTCCTTCAACAAAGGGTATCGAACGGAACTGTAAGGCTCATACCCTCCCCGCCGCCGGTCCTCCGCTGTGCCCAGATATCCGTTGGATCCATTGGACAGCGCCAGCAGCAGCGTTTCTTTCAACGGACTTTTGGCCGGCAAGGCCAGACCGACTCCGGTTAATGGTTCCCCCGGATAAAAGACCAGCCCCAGATCATCGAGAACCAGAACCGTAATCTCCGAAGACCACGTTGTCGGAAACGTCTTCCCCTCCCCAAGAGCCTTTTTCACCCGCCGCGCCCACTCCGCCAGGGGCTTGAAATGATTGATTTTATTCTGAACCGGCCATTCCTTCTTGCAGTTGATCCCCATCGCCCACTCCAGCTCCGGATTCTTCGGCGCCTCCTCGATGAACCGCTCCACCTCGGCAATTTCCCGGTCCAGAGTCTCCATCGATGGGGGTGGATCCAGAGGCAGCTCTATTGTCTGACTTCCCAGAAGCATCCGCGCGGGCTTCTTCGTCTGAATCTTCTCGAACGCCGGCGCCGCCAGAGCGGCCATTTGTAATCCCAGCCTTTTACTATCCTCTTCCTTCCCGAACATCGGAATACAGTTGGAATCGCCCGCTGCGCCAAAACCAAAAAGCACCGGCGCTCCCTGCGCGACGGTTTCCATCAGCCTCTCGGTCATATACGACGGATACTCCCCCGAAACCGGCGTATTGAAAATCACGCAGGCCGGATGCGTGGCAAACCGCACCCACCCCGCGATGGGCCTGCCCTTCTCATCGTCAATCCGCAGAATCGTCAGCCTCGGATCGATCGGACGTCCCGACGCCAGACCCTCCCGAAAATCGCGGGTAAATTTAACTCCTCCGTTCGGCAGATGTACCCGCCTGTTGAATGACGCCCCCACTACATGAATTGTCTCGTATCCGCACCGTGCGGACCGCCGGCTCTTCCACGCCTCTGCCGCCGCCTCGATACACTGTCCACGAACCATGTCAAAAAACGGATGAGGTCCGTCCAGCGGCTCCAGAAACGGCGTCGAGTGGCTGTGCGATGCGCTCATGATAATCTGATCGCGGCCCAGTCCTATCCGTTCGGCAATATCGTTTCGCAAAACCTCTGCATGGGTATTTCCCAGAACCACCAGGTCCAGCGCAACCAGCAGAACGTGTTGATCTCCCTGGGACAAAACCAGGGCCTTGGCGTTCAGCGGACTGCCCTGCTCATCGAATCGAACCGTCATGTTGTGATGAATCTCATTGTTCACCATCTGGGCCGTCGGCTGAATGCTCCGCGACGCCGCCCCCGCCAGAAATTCCGAATCCTCCGGAACTCCACCCCATACGATCCCCGCCAAACACAACTGGCTGAACAACATAATCGTTTTCATGAGGACTTCTCCTCTCGGCCGGTTACCAGCCATAATCGATCCATGTTTCGGACGTGTATTTGTCCTTGAAATACGTTCGCACCACCTCCCGAACCTTCTCGGAAATGGCAGGCTTGTAATTCTCGATCAATCGCTCCGCCTTCTCCTTAGCTTTCTCCAGCAGGGAAGTCCCCGGCCCATGATAGCCGCCGCTGAAATCCATGTGTTCACTCTCGAAAAACTCATCGCCGCGGAGCAGCTCCATGGTCAAATCGTCGCACAAAAAATTCCCGCCGGGGCCCGCCTGCCGGATGGATTCTATCGCCAGCTTTCGCTCGCTCAGATCCACTCCCGCCGCCAGAAATTCCGCCATGTCGATCATCCCGCACTGCATCACGATCTGCTCGGCGCTCATCCCGTTGGCGTTGTGCATGCTCCCCACGCCGCCGATGATATTCTGCCCGCCCGTCAGCGACGCCAGCAGATAGCAGATTCCCTCCATCCCGTTTTGCACATCCGCCCGCCAGGTCATGGTCCCGCCCGCCTCTCCGGCGATCGGCAGTCCGTAAAATCGCCCCATCTGATTGCCGATGATCTTGAATTTCATCTTCTCCGCGCGGTAATACAGATCATGCCCCGTCTTCATGTCCGTCACCGAAGGCCCCACGGCGTAAAACACCGGATGCCCCGGCTTGTAGAGCTGCCCGATCAGCACCGCCAGCAGCGCCTCCGCGTTGGCGATCAGCGCCGTACCCGCGATGGAATAGGGCGCCGTCGTCCCGGCCATCGGACAAACCGTCGAAACAATCGGGCAGCCATGCTCCATCGCCATCTTTATGATCTCCACATTCATCCCCGTTACGTGCAGCGGGCTGGTCACCGCCATTGCCAGGGTTAGCATTGCCGGCCCCTTTCGATTCACGCCGCCCGCTTCCGCAATCACCTCCATCACCTCAATCCACTCCCGGCCGTTCTCCTCGCTCGTCGGATAGGCGTGCGTATGCTTGGTGTGATGGCACAGAAACATCTCCATCGTCTTCCAGTAGCTGTCCGGCTCCGGAACATCCGCCGCCGGATACTGCATCCGCATCATCGAAGAAATCCGGTCCAGCGACTCCCCCAGTATGGTATGCCTTCGAATATCCTCCAGCACGGGCCGACGCGGCCCCTCCGCACGGTCACAGATAAACGGATCTGTAATCAGCGAAAGGTAATACCTGTTTCTTCCCCCTGCTTCGAGGACCTTGCCGTTCAATCCCGTCTGATATACTGTGCCCGGCGCCTGGGCCAGCAGTTCCTTCACCAGCCCCGCCGGCATGCGAACTCTTCCGCTGGTCTCCTCCACCTTCGCGCCGGCCCGCTTCATTTTTTCCAGCGCCTCGGCATGAGAAATCTTCACCCCCGGATTCTCCAGCGCCTCCAGCGTTTTGGCATGAAGAACTTCCACCTCCGCATCACTCAGTACTTTCAACAGCATGGAACTCATACTAACACGATTTCTCCAAAAAAA
>CAZOTP010000290.1:0-4387 GCA_964582655.1 uncultured Pirellulales bacterium
TTGGAATTCCATTGGATGGCGTTTTATGAAGCGTTTGCGGGGGATGAGTACTGGCGGGGACCGTCGTTTGAGGAACCGCATGCCCGTGGGGAATATCGTATAAAAGTTTATAGTCCTGATAATCTGGGGAAATATGCATTGGTGGTGGGACGGACAGAATCATTTCCAGTCGATGAATGGGGCAGACTGATTGTCACCCTGCCGCGCCTGAAACGATATTTTGAAAAAACCGCCTGGCTGGCATTCTTTAATCTGACGGGGCTGTTTTTTCTGATCCTGATCATTTTTCTTGCGGCGATCGGTTATGGAGTGCGACGACTGATTATGAGGTTCAGAAAAAGGGCGATAACTTCGAGGCCATGAACTTGCGTTGAATGCGGAATCATTTGGCGATTCCATAAAAAGAAAGTTGTTGACGCCTGACGTATAGAATGATGAGACTCATGGAAAGGAGCCTTTATGGATTGGGCGAATTATTTTGAAGGAACAAGGGGATTGGGAATACTGGCGACGGTGGATCAGGAGGGCTCACCCAACATGGCCGTTTATGCCAGACCTCATGTCGTGGATCCGGAAACGGTCGTGTTTATCATGCGGGAAAAGAATTCCTACGCCAACCTGAAAGTCAATCCCAGGGCCGCCTATCTCTTCCAGGAAGAAGGCAAGGGGTATCACGGCTGGCGGCTGTATCTGACCCGGCTTCGGGAAGAAACCGATCCGGTTCAGATCGAGGCCTGGCGGCGGAAAACGAAATGCAGCCGTTCCTCTCAGGAGGGCAGCCGGGAATATCTGGTATTTTTTCACATAGATCGGGTTCGCCCCTTGATTGGAAACATCGGACGGTAATTCGATTTTAATGCAAACCTTGAACGGTTGGAGCAAAACGATATGAACAAAAAAAAGATGCCTCCCGCGAGTGATGTTTTTTTCTCAGCGGTTGCTTCTGGGGATACGCCAAAAATTTGGGCTGAAAAAGCGATGGTTTTGTATCGCAAGGCTGGTTTTGCCAAGCACCTTACGAAAGACCGACTGGTCGCGATCAAGCAGCACTTTGGAGAGAAAGGCACTCACGGCTATCTGCCGCCGGTGATTGCCGGCGCATTTGCCGCCGCCGTAAAAAAACAGCAAGCCAAGCCCTTCCTGACCGATACCTGTACCCTGTACAGGGGACAGCGTTCCAATGCCGTGGATCATTTGATGCTGTGTCATGAACACGGTTTTACCATTGAGAATGTGGGCTGTCCGGTGATTGGTGCCGATGGCTTGGTCGGCGTGGACGAAGTCATGGTGCCCATCTCGGGAAAGCATTATCAGCAGGTGCCGCTGGCGTCCGCGGTCTATCACAGCCATGCCGCAGTTATACTCACTCATGTCACGGGGCATATCGCCTGCGGATTTGGAGCTGCTCTCAAGAATGTCGGGATGGGGCTTGCCAGCCGGGCCGGCAAGCTCAATCAGCATTACCAGTCCACGCCTATGGTAAAACGATCTGCCTGCGTCGCCTGCGGTGCCTGTGAACGGTGGTGTCCGCGCAATGCCATCAAGGTCAGGAAAATGGCGGTTATTGATGAGAAGTTGTGCATTGCCTGCGGCCAGTGCCACGCCGTGTGTCCCGTTGGGGCCATCGGCTTCAAATGGGATCAGGCCATGACCGTCCTGCAGGAAAAAATGGCCGAACACTGCCTGGCACTGCACCAGATTCTGAAAAACCGCATCTGCTATTTTAACTTCCTGGTCCAGATTACTGCCGACTGTGACTGTATGGGCGGGAAGGAAACTCCCCTCAAGCGGATCATGGACGATATCGGCATCCTCGCCGGCGTGGATCCGGTAGCCGTAGATCAGGCCAGCCTTGATCTGGTGAAGCAGGTAGCCGGAAAAGATTATTTCCGGGATTTGCATCCGGAGATTGATTATACCGTTCAACTCGTGCATGCCGAACGAATCGGACTGGGCAACCGCCAGTATCAGCTCACGACAATCAAATAATGGACAATACAATTCAGAATCATTTTCGCGGGTGTCTGCTTGGACTGGCCTGCGGCGACGCGGTAGGCACCACGGTTGAGTTTCAAGGCCGAGGCCAATTTCCACCAATCATTGATATGATTGGCGGGGGGCCATTCCATCTTTCACCCGGCGCGTGGACCGATGATACCTCCTTGGCCCTATGTCTGGCCGACAGTCTGATTCAGCAGGGGAGATTTGATCCCGTCGATCAAATGAGTCGTTATTGCCGGTGGCGGGATCAGGGCTATAGGAGCAGTACCGGCCGGTGTTTTGATATTGGGACTACCACGCTGCGGGCTTTGCTGCAATTCAAGCAAACCGGAGAAGCCTTCAGCGGTCCTGCGGATGAATATTCAGCGGGCAATGGTTCCATCATGCGGCTGGCGCCAGTGCCGATGTTTTTCTTTCCGGATCGGGAAGCGGTCATCTGAATGTCCGGGGAAAGCTCTCGCACGACCCACGGTGCTCCCGAATGTGTGGATGCCTGCCGGTTGTTGGGTGCTATTCTCTTTCAGGCTCTCTCCGGATCCGATAAAAAGGATATCCTTTTTGGACACGGGGCCACGGATCTGCTTTGTCAGGAGGTTGTCCGATCCATCGCCAGAGGCGATTATCAGCATAAACTGGAGTCGTACATACACGGGTCCGGTTATGTGGTCCGAAGCCTGGAAGCGGCGCTGTGGTGTTTTCTGAAAACCGATTCCTTCCGGGATGCGATTCTTCGGGCGGTTAATTTTGGGGATGATGCCGATACCACCGCGGCGGTTTGCGGTCAGGTGGCAGGTGCCTTTTATGGCGAGTCCGGCATCCCCGATGAATGGCTGGAACGGCTCGTCATGCGAAAGGAAATACAGGATTTGGCGGATCAACTTAATAAGTATGAAAAACGCAATGAGGTGTTCCCCCAGAGATAAAAATACTGGACAAATGAAACATTGTGAATATACTTCATTTCGATATTAAATACGAGATGTTATGTGAGACAACGGTCAATCAGGCAGCCCTTGAATGCCACATAACTGCCTGTAAATACGATACTTGCGGGCGTAATTCAGTGGTAGAATGTCAGCTTCCCAAGCTGGACGTCGTCGGTTCGAATCCGATCGCCCGCTGTTTGTTACCTTCTGACAGCAAAGGGATTATAAAAAAGTCTTGCAAAAGTGGGAGCGGTTTTGTAGCCTGAAATTTAGGAAACAGATTAGGAAATTCAGCGCAGGAGATCAGGCCGTGAAACCGAAACACAAGGGGTTCGCCGGGTCCCTCTACACCATCCAGGGCCGATTCTACTGGGATGTCCGGCCGCCCGGACAAGCCAAACGGAAAATCATCCGCCTCGTGCCCGAAGGCGCCCGGTACGCCACAAAAGACCACGCCGCCGCCGTCCAGATCGCCCAGAAACTCTGGAAACAATGGCTGCTGGACGCCGGACTCCTGCCTGCCGATCAGATTTCCCCCACCATTACCAGCCTGGTCGCCAAACACCTGGAATGGGCCAAAGACTACTACCGGGTCAATCCGCGCCAGGTCGATAATATCCGCCTGGCCCTGGGGAACCTGACAGACACTTACGCCAACCTGCCCGCCGAAGATTTCTCGCCCCTGAAACTCCAGGAGGTCCGGAACACCATGATCCAGGCGAACCTGGCCCGAAAACACATCAACCAGCGAATCAATGTCATCAAACGCCTGTTCAAATGGGGCGCCGCCCAGGAACTGGTTCCCCCCGGCGTCTATCACGGACTCCAGGCCGTCGAAGGACTGCGGTACGGACGCAGCGGCGCCAGGGAGCCGGAACCCGTAAAACCGGTCGCCGAATGCCATATCGAGGCAATCCGGCCGTTCGCCGGGCCGGTGGTGGGCGCGATGCTGAAACTCCAGCTTCTCACCGGGATGCGGTCGGGGGAACTGTGCCGGATGCGGCCGTGCGATATCGATACCACCGGGAAAATATGGTTCTACAGGCCCTTCGCCCATAAAACCATGCACCACGGGCACAGCCGTATCATCGCCATCGGACCCAAAGGACAAAAAATCCTGACCCCATTCCTCCAGCGGAAACTCTCCGCCTGCTGCTTTTCGCCCGCGGAGGCGGACAAGCTGCGGCGGGCGAAACGGACCGAAGAACGGACCACGCCGGCCAACTGCGGAAACCGGCCCGGCACGAACCGAAAAGAGGCCCCCCAGGTCACCCCGGGCGAGAGCTATGACACCAAAACCTACCACCGGGCGGTCGATTACGCCATCCAGGCGGCCCGCAAGGCGGGAAAGACGGTGCCGGACTTCCACCCGCACCAGATCCGCCACACCGCCGCCACGCGGATCCGAAAGGAGTTTGGACTCGATGCCGCCCGGGCCGTGCTGGGCCAGCGGCCCCTGG
>CAZOTP010000291.1:0-4378 GCA_964582655.1 uncultured Pirellulales bacterium
GCCGGCGTCGAGGGGGTGGATCTGGTCTTCTGGATTCGATTGCTGAATGTCCCTTTTTTCGCGCTGCTGATCTGGCTCAGTTACAAAATCGCCTGCTGCTGGTTTCCGGATTCCCCCTATTTCCGGATCGGCCTGCCTCTTACGGTCGCCCTGTTCCCCCAGGATTTGTTCTTCACCATCAACAGCGACGCCTTTTCTCCCTGGCTCTTTACCCTCGCTATCTATCTGCTGCTGCGGTGGGAGCAAAGTCCGCTCAATCCGGGCCGGTGCGTTCTGGTCGGTCTGGTCGCTGCGGCCGTCTTCCTCGTGAAACTCTCCAATCTTGCCGTCCTGCTTCTGTTGGCGATTGCCGCAATCCGTAAAATGCATGTGCTGAAAAAAGAAAACCGGATGCATACGGCATGGATTCCTCTGATGCTGCTGTTGGCCTCGGCCGCCGCGCCGATTCTTCTCTGGATGCTGCGCTGCAGGCTCGTCCTGGGCGACTGGACCGGATCCGCCGCCAAGATTCAGCATTTCGGATGGACTCTCAAACCGCTCTCCGAGATTCTCAATCACCCGATTTTCACGGCGGAAGGAGCCTCCATTTTCTATCAGGGGCTGACCCGAACGTTCTGGCGGGGGGAGCTGTTCTGGCAGGGCCAGAAAATCCACGCCCCCTGGATGGAGAATCTCTATCTGATTTCAACGGGAATTCTGCTGGTCGTTTCAATCGTCGCGATGTTTCTTTCGGAAAAACGAGGCTATGCGCAGCCCCGCAGGCCCTTTGTCCTGAGCTGGATTCTGCTGGCCGCGTCCGTCCTGCTGCTGATTCTGTTTTCCCTCCGTTTCGATTTTGGACCCTGTAAATATCCCTCCCGACAAGCCCCGTACTTCACGTCCGGACGGCTGATTTTCGGGGTCATGATCCCTTTTTTGCTGCTGTATATGAACGGCCTGCGGTGTCTGTTTGGGAAATATAAATCTACATGGGGACCTTTGTTTGCCCTGACGGTTTGGATGCTCCTCATCGCGGCGGGGGAATGGATATTGAATGCCCCCGTGATCCGCAGCCCGTATAACTGGTTCCACCTGCCCTGAAGGATGCTCGGCGATGACCGATTCGCAGACTCTTCAAACGCCTCCTTCCGGCCGCTCGGCCCGGTGCTGGCTGTTTGCGGCGATTCTGACGCTCGGCGCCCTGCGGGTGCTGATTTTCAGCCTGGGATTTCCCCTGTTTAACAATGTCGATGAAGCCGCTCATTTCGATCTGGTCTATCGCTATTCGACCGGCGCCTGGCCCCGGGAGCCGTTGCCCCCCATCGAGCAGGAAACCGCGGTCATCCTCGCGCTCTACAGTTCCCAGGAGTATTCGACAGTAAAGCCCCTGCCGGGGATGTTCGCCGAACCCCTCTGGAAGCAGCCGGGAATACGGCAGCAGCCGTGGTTTCCCCCGTATGTGGAAAAAGTCAGGCGGATGATTCCCAATTACGAAGCCGCCTCCCTGCCGGTCTATTACGCCGGCGCCGGGCTTTGGTGCGCCCTGGGCCGGGGGATGGGATTCCGCGAAGGATATCTGGTCTATTGGATACGTCTGCTGAATGTGCCGGTTTTTATCCTCTTGATCTGGATTACATACCGGATCAGTATCCTCCTGTTTCCGGGGGATGCGTATTATGCGATGGGATTGCCTCTGGCGGCGGCGTTTTTCCCCCAGGATATCTATTATGGCATCACCAGCGACACCTTCTCCCCTCTGTTCTTTGGATTTGTGATGCTGCTCCTGCTGCGGATTGTTCGGGAACCGGCGGGAATGGGCAGATATTGTTTAACCGGCCTGATAATCGCGGCGACCTTTTTAATCAAACTCTCCAATTTCCCCGTCTATGTGCTGGCCGTCTTTCTGCTGGGATATGCCATCCGGCAGCGGCGAAAAAATCCCATACGGGATCCCCGGCAGGCCCCGGGGAT
The DNA here is from genome assembly GCA_964582655.1 of uncultured Pirellulales bacterium. Lineage (GTDB taxonomy): Bacteria > Planctomycetota > Phycisphaerae > Sedimentisphaerales > SM23-30 > CAZOTP01. Next base: position 1,951 of record CAZOTP010000291.1, read on the forward strand.
TCTGCTCCTGACCGCCGCCGCCGTTCTGCCGGTGCTGGCGTGGATCTGGTGGAGTCAGCACGCGATGGGCGACTGGAGCGGTGCATCGGCAAAAATGCGGCATTTTGGATGGGCGATCAAGCCGGCTTCCGAGTGGCTGAATCATCCGATTTTCACCGGCCGTGGCCTGGCTACGTTCCTGGCGGACCTGACCAAAACCTACTGGCGGGGGGAGTACAACTGGGATGGCAAACCGATTCAGACCGGCTGGATGGACGTATTTTATGTGTATTCCACCGCCCTGCTGCTGGCCGCGGCGGTTCCGTCGGCAATTTTCGCCCGCAATTCCACGCCAGTTCCTCTCCGGCTGATTCATACCGCCGGTTTTGTCATGCTGTTGATGGCGGTTTTGTTTCTGGGGGCGCTGTCGATTCAGTTTGATTACGGGTACTGTCCGAACCCGTCGCGGGAGCATCCGTATTTTATTTCGGGACGCCTGGTATTTTGCACCTTTATCCCCTTTTTGCTTCTGTACCTGCAGGGCCTGCGGTCTCTGTTTTTCCGGGTTGCGAATTCCGCCCTGCCGCTGGTTGTCCTGTCGCTGGTGATGCTCGTTTTGTTCGCGGGGGAAATTCTGCTGAACGCGCCGGTGATGAACAGCGAATACAACTGGTTTCATCTCCCCTGAACATTCGCGTTTCCCCTTTTTTGCCGGCCCTCCGCAGCCGGGAAATCTTTCCTTGCATCTGTTTCCCAAACGGATATATAGGGGCGATGACAAATACGCAGGATAACCGGAAACGGAAAACAAAGTAAGGATGCCCTCCTATGACGAGTATCGCGGTAACCGGCGGAGCGGGATTGATCGGCAGCGCCCTGATCTGGGCCTTGAATCGGCGGGGAATCGATCGGATTCTGGCGGTCGATGCCCTGGGAACCGATGAGCGATGGAAGAATCTCTCCGGTCTGCGATTCGATGATTATCTGGATCGGGACGAGTTTCTCCTCCGCCTCGACAAAGGCTCGCTGGACGGCGCCCTGGAGGGAATCCTTCACATGGGCGCCTGCAGCAGCACCACGGAAGCCGACGCCGGCTTTCTGATGCGGAACAATTTTGAATACACCAAACAACTGGCCCTGTGGTGCGCAAAAACCGGAAAACGGTTGGTGTATGCCTCCAGCGCGGCCACCTATGGCGATGGGGAAAAAGGCTTTTCCGACGATCATTCCCTCCTGAATGAATTTCGCCCCCTCAATGGCTACGCGTTTTCCAAGTGGGCGATGGATCTCTGGGCGCTGCGGAAGGGACTGCTGGACCGCATCGCCGGATTGAAGTATTTCAATGTGTTCGGCCCCAACGAGTATCACAAGGAGGACATGCGCAGCGTCGTTCTCAAGGCATTTGAGCAGATCACGCAATCCGGCAAAATGCGCCTCTTCAAATCCCACCGCCCCGACTACCCCGATGGCGGACAGCTCCGCGATTTCGTCTATGTCAAGGACGCCGTCGCCGCGACCCTGACCATTTATGAGAATCCCCGCGCCAACGGGATTTTCAATGTTGGAACCGGCAAGGCCAGAAGCTTTTATGACCTCGCCGCCGCCGTCTTCCACGCCCTGGACCGCCCCGTCCAGATCGAATACATCGACATGCCCGAATCCATCCGTGAAAAATACCAGTACTACACCTGCGCCGAAACGAAAAAACTCAAAACGGTGTATGCGCCGGACTTTCAGCCCCTCGAATCCGCCGTCGCCGATTATGTCCGAAATTACCTCCTGTGCGAAAACGCCTGCCTGGACCCCCGTCACGAATGACCGCCTCCCAACGGTTGTTTTCCGCTTCCCTTTCACGCTGTTTTAGACTATACTGTATTCCGGAGTGGACGCGGCGGTCGCTCGCGTTGATTCGCTTCAGCGCGGGAGGAAAGTCCGAGCAGGACAGGGCAGGGTGATGGCTAACGGCCACCGGGAGCGATCCCAGGGAAAGTGCCACAGAAACACACCGCCGATGGTCTTCGGACTCAGGCAAGGGTGAAATGGTGCGGTAAGAGCGCACCGCAGCGATGGCGACATCGCCGGCGGGCAAACCCCACCCCCTGCAAGACCAAGTAGAGCTTAGCGCCGGCCCGGCGCGTTCCCAGGCTCGGGTAGGTTGCAGCCGAAAGGCGAGCCGGCGGGTAACCGCCGGTCCAGAGGAATGACCGCCTGTCTCGCACCGTGTTTGTGCCGATGGAGGGTTCGGCGTGAACGCGGTGCGAGGCAAACAGAACTCGGCTTACGCGTCCACTCCGGTTTTTTATCCGCATATCAAACGGCAAATCACCCATCCCGTATGTCTTTGAACCGGATTCTTTCCTGAAAAGAGTGGTCGGTTTGCGTTCCCGCCGAAGTAGGGGTTTGGTAAGGGGGGCGGGATGCTCATTATTAAAATGAGCGTCAGCTAAGT
>CAZOTP010000292.1:0-4373 GCA_964582655.1 uncultured Pirellulales bacterium
GCCGGGATGGGGAGATTGTCCACAATCCCAATCGGAAAACAGGCGCAGTTCACGATGATATTTATCCGAACCGCAAGCTGCGCCGGTATGTCTATGAAGCGGAAATCGAAGGGATGGGGACGGGCATCGAGATTGACACGATATCGGGATCGCGGGGCTGCCCGTTTCACTGCACATTCTGCGAGTTCAGCCGGAATCCGTGGGGGGAAAAGCGTTCCTGGTCGGCGCGAACGCCCGAATCGATCGTGGAGGAGCTTTCGCAGATTCGCGCTCCGTTTGTGGCGTTCACGGATGATCTGTTCACGTTTGACATGGACCGGGTGGAGCGAATCTGCGATTTAATTTTGTCACAAGGCATTCGCAAGAAATATATTCTGAACGCACGATTGGAAATCGCCAGGCGGCCGGATGTTCTCCGGAAGATGGAGCGGGCCGGGTTTGCGTTTTTAATGCTGGGAATTGAATCCACCCAGGATCGGACCCTGCGTTCGATGCGAAAAGGTTTTGATACGAAGCAAATTCGCGAGTATTTCCAGTCGCTACGCGAAAGCCCGATGATTTTCCACGGGTATTTTATTCTCGGCAATATCGGCGAGACGGCGGAGGAGATGCTTTCGATATCCGATTTTGCCCATGAACTGAGGCTGGATACGATTGCCCTTTCGACCCTGCGATGCAGCCGCTATTCGGGACTGGATGAACTGGTTTCCCAAAGCCCGGGGTATCATATTGCCCCCAACGGGAAGATCTATTCCGATCAATGTTCGGTGACGGAACTGAGGCAGCTTCGCCGGCAGATCAATCGGAAGTTTTACAACGCCAGGCAAATCCTGCGTTTGACGAGAAAAGCAATCCGAAACGGAGCGTTGCGGTACATCCCCGGGCTGCTTCCCCGACTGCCTAAACTGGCCTGGCGGACCGTGAGGCAGTTGCGGAAGAAATCCCGGCGGCGAAAGGACAAGGCTTTGAAACGGAAGGAGTCCCCCGAAGCGTTGGGTGTCTGTCGGCCGTTGCCGCTAAAACGGGGTTAGACATTTCGTTCTTCGAGCCATTGCCAGCGGGCGTAGGCGGCGGCGAGTTGGGATTGGAGATCTTCCAGGCGGTCGGCGTAGGCGGCGATCTGTGTCGGGGCGGTTTTGTAATACTCGGGGGAGGCCATCGCGTCGTGGATCTGTTTTTGTTCCGTTTCCAGGGATTCGATGTGGGCGGGAAGGGATTCGAGATCTTTTTTCTCCTGATAGGTCAGCTTTCGCGGCACATCGGAAGCGGATTTTGATTTTTCGGGTCTGGGCCGGGATTGGGGGGCGGCCAGCGGGATAGGAGCCTGGATTTTCCGCTGGCGGAGCCAGTCGTCGTAGCCCCCGACGTATTCCTTGACGATACCAGAGCCTTCGAGGACGAAGGTGCTGGTGACGACGTTGTTGAGAAATTCGCGGTCGTGGCTGACCATCAGGACGGTGCCGGGATAATTCATCAGGCATTCTTCGAGGAGGTCCAGCGTTTCGATATCGAGATTGTTGGTGGGTTCATCGAGGACCAGGACATTGGAGGGTTTGGTGAAGAGTCGGGCCAGGAGGAGTCGGTTTCGCTCGCCTCCGGAGAGGTCGGCGACCGGGTTTCGGGACTGAGTGGGGGTGAAGAGAAAATCCTGCAGGTAGCCGATGATGTGGCGGGGCGAGCCGTTGATGAAGACGGTTTCATTGCCGTCGGCGACGTTTTCAAAGACGGATTTGGTGAAATCGAGCTGGCTGTGAAGCTGGTCAAAGTAGGCGATTTCAAGATTTGCGCCGTGACGGACCGTTCCCTGCCGGGGTTTCAGCTCTTCGAGCAGGAGGCGGATCAGCGTGGTTTTTCCGGAACCGTTGGGGCCGATGATGCCGATTTTGTCTCCCCGCATGACGGCGGCGGAGAAGTCGGAAATAATGAGTGTATCGGGGGCGTAGCCGAAGGAGATGTGTTTGGCTTCGATGACCCGATTGCCGGACAGTTTGGCATCCTGCGTCTGCATGCGGACGGCGCCGATCTGCTCTTTTCGGCGTGATCGTTCCTCACGCATTTTTTCGAGGGCTCGGACGCGGCCTTCGTTCCGGGTGCGGCGGGCTTTGATGCCCTTTCGAATCCAGATTTCCTCCTGGGCCAGTTTTTTGTCGAAGAGAGCCTGTTCGGAGGCTTCGGCGTCGAGGGCGATCTGTTTTCGTTTCAGGCAGGTTTCGTAGTCGCAGCTGTAGCTGGTGAGACGCCCGCGGTCGAGCTCGATCATGCGGGTGGCAAGCCGTTTGAGAAAGGCCCGGTCGTGGCTGACGAAGAGGATGGAGCCGCCGAACGCCGCGAGGAAGTCTTCCAGCCACGCGATGGCTTTGATATCGAGATGATTGGTGGGTTCATCCAGAAGGAGCAGGTCGGGCTGGCCGACAATCGCCTGGGCGAGGAGGACGCGCCGCTTCATACCGGCGGAGAGGGCGTTGAATTCGGCGTCCGAATCCAGCGCCATGTGTTCGAGAATCCGTTCGACATGGCGGTTCATGTGCCAGCCGTTGTCGGCGTCCAGGGCGTGCTGAAGCTGATCGAGCCGGCGCATCATGGCGTTATCATGCGGTACGGCGGCGATGCGGTGGCTGAGCAGGTGGTATTCGGCGAGGAGTTTTCCCTTTTCGCCAAGCCCCGCGGAGACCAGGTCAAAGACCGTGCCGGGAAGGTCGCCGGGGACCTCCTGCGTCAGGGAGGCAATCGCCAGACCTGGAGATCGCGAAAGGATGCCATGTTCGGGTTCGATTTCGCCGAGGAGGAGCCTCATGAGGGTGGTTTTTCCGGCGCCGTTGCGCCCGATGAGACAGATTCTTTCTCCGGCCTCGATCTGGAGGTTCATGTTCTCCAGCAGCGGATCGCCGCCAAATCCAACACTGACATTTTGCAGTCCCACTAACGCCATTTTTTATGGGTCCTGGGAAGGATTCTGGTATTGCCAAGGTGGGGCATTGTACGATTCTTGTCGGACGAGAGCAAGTCGAAGTTCCCCGCGGGCAAATTGCGTCGGGCGGGTATGTTTGTAGAGAGGCAGCGGAAGCGATCACGTCGATTGTTCGAGGGCGAGCCTCTGGTCCGGGGAGGCGATGTAAATCAGCGTAGCGCCCGGGGCAATAGGCTGTTCGGGGCTGGGATTGTACTGATAATCGCGGGTCGTCGAATTGTAGGTGGAAATCGCTAGAATCCCTGTTTTTTGATGGAGTTCGAGGAGGGTTTTCCCGATGAGAGGGCTGTTTTCGGGGACCGTGAACTCTTCCACGCGGACGCCGGAGTCGGTTTTGCTGCGGAGCATGCGGTCCAGGAAGCTGACGACCTGCGGGCGGAGCAGTTCGGAGGCGATCCGCATGCCTCCGATCATGTTGGGGGAGACCAGACAGGATGCGCCGGCGTTGAGGAGTTTCTGGCGGTTTTTCGGAGAGATGAATTTAGCGGCGATCTGGAGGTTTTTGTTCAGCTCTCTGGCGGCCATGACGAGGTAGAGATTTTCCTTGTCGTTGTCGAGGCAGGCGATCAAGGCTTGGGCTTTGGCAATTCCGGCCTGGGCGAGCAGATGGTCATCGGTGGCATCGCCTTCGATGGAAACGAGAGAGGGGATATCCTGCCGCAGCGTTTCAATCGCCGCCGGATCGTCGTCCAGGACTACAAAGGGCCGTTTGGTTTCGAAGAGTTCCCGGGCCGCAAAGATGCCGATATCCTTCACGCCGCATACAATGTAATGCCGGTCCATTTTTTGGATCCTCCTGAGGAGGGATTTTCGGAAAAAATATTTTTTCAGATGTCCCTCGACCAGAAATGCCGTAAAGTTTGAAACCGCATACGCGACCAGGACCATGGAGGTCAGGATCATGATCATGTTTACGATGGAAAGTGTTTTACTTCCGGTGGTCTGGATCATGTCTTCATAGCCGATGGTGGATACGGTGATGACCACCATATAGAGGCAGCGAAAAAAGGGCACCTGGCGTCCTTCTGTCCGGCAGAGCAGGTACAAGACCGCCGCGAATGCAACAATCAGCAGCAACAGAAAGGCCACCGGCCGAAATAGCCGACGCAGTTCCTTATCCATGGAAAGAATAGTATCTCCGATTCCGGGCCGTTTCAAGATATTTTCCATCATCGAAACCTGCCGACGGTCTCTCCGGTCTGTTTCTGGGAGGAGGGGATTCTCGTGCATCCAATGCTTTCCCATTTGATTCCGCGTATTTCGCTCCAAAGATTCCGTGTTTTACCGCCGTTCCGGGGGCGCGGGGCAATCCGAAAGCGAACCGAGTGTTGGGGGAAAACGGAGCCAGAGAATTTTATATCGGAACGGGGGGAAATGGGTATGATGGGGGGATGGCCGAGCGGCG
>CAZOTP010000293.1:0-4370 GCA_964582655.1 uncultured Pirellulales bacterium
TGCTTGATCGGGGAAAATGCGGGAGGGGGTCTTTATTATTTTTTTTATTTTCAGGGGAAATTTTTCTGGAATGGCCTTCAGAATTGGTCTATTATATATACCAGTAGATTGAATTGTGGGCCGGCGATTCCGGGGTCGGGGGGGGCAGGTGATTGCGATGCAAAAAGAATTACTTCGAAACATGATCGTCAAAGAAATCATTTCCATGATTTCATCGGGTGTGTACAAGGATGGAGACCGGCTGCCGGCGGAGCGGAAGCTCTGCCAACAGTTTCATGTCAGCCGCGGCACCATTCGCCAGGCCCTCAATGACATGGAGCAACTGGGGATTCTTCGGGTGAAGATCGGCTCCGGGGCATACGTTCAGAGCGTTCCGGAACACAAGATACCCACCCACTATTTCCCTCCGGATTTCCAACAAACCTCTCTGGAAGATATTCTGCTGGCGCGCAAGACCATCGAATTGGCCGCTGTCGAACTGGCCTGTCAAAACATTACGCCGTCCCAGAGGAAACAGTTAAAAGCCATGATCGAGGCGATGCACAAAAGTCTCAAGCATTTGCCGGATTTTCTTCGGTACGATATGGAGTTTCATCAAACGCTGATCGAAGCGAGCGGGAACCGGGTTCTGGTAACGGCGTTTCAGGCGATTTATGAATATCAGAAGTATTCCATGATCTTAACCAGCCGACAGCAGGGGGATGAAATGCGCGCCCTGGAGATGCATCAGAAAATCTACGATGCCCTGGCGGCGCAGGATGCGGAGCAATGCAAGAACCTGATAGCCAGCCATCTGGATCATATGAAGCAAATCCCCACCCCTGCCGATCCGCAATCGACATTTTCATCGGAAGGAGCGTTACCGCCATGATCGAAACCCGTACGACAACAAATATTCTGAATACAGCGATTCATAATTTTGAGCAGGCCGCCCGGACTCTCGGCATTCCCAAGGATATTGCGGAAAAAATCCTGTTTCCGCATGAAAAAATTGAAATTCGAATCAGTCCCTGTCTTTCCAACGGCTCGCTGCGGGAAATACCGGTGTATATTGTCCGGCACAGCGAAATTCTGGGCCCCTCGAAAGGGGGGATTCGCATGCCGCCGACGGGGAGTTTGGACGATGTAACGGGCCTTGCGATGGAGATGACGTGGAAGACCTCCCTGATCGGGGTTCCCTTTGGGGGCGGGAAATCGGGAATTCAGTGCGATCCCACGTCCTTACAACCCGCCGACAAGGAAACGATTATCCGTTCGTTCACCCGGGGTGCGCTGCGGCATCTGGGGCCGGAGCTGTACATCGCGGCACCGGATATGGGGACCAATGAAGCGGATATGGGGCATATCAGCGACTGCATTGCGTATTCGCGGGGGACCTCCATTACCAGCGGCTGTTTTGTGACGGGGAAACCCGTGCTTCTGGGGGGCATTCTGGGGCGGAAAGAAGCCACCGGCACGGGGGTGGTGTTCACGGTTCAGGCAGCATGTGAAAAACTCGGGATTGCTTTGAATACCGCCCGTGTTGTGGTTCAGGGCTTTGGAAACGTTGGTTCCATTTCCGCGATCGAGATCGCCAGGCTGGGAGCCAGGGTCATCGGGATTTCGGATATTTCCGGAGGCGTGGTGAACGAGAACGGGCTGGATCTGGCCGGATTGGCGGATCATCTTCGCGCCACGGGGACGGTAACGGGATTTTCCGGCGGAACTCCCATCGATAACCAGCAGCTTTTCCGGATTCCCTGCGATATCCTGATTCCCGCGGCGGCCCAATCCCAGATCACCCCGGAGAATGCGCCGCACATCCAGGCCAAGATTATTGCGGAAGGCGCCAACGCCCCCACGACTCCCGAAGCGGACGATATACTCAGGGAACGAAAGATATTTGTGATACCGGATATTCTCTGCAACGCCGGCGGCGTGTTTGTTTCCTACCTGGAATACACGCAGGAAACCCAGCGGGAGCAGATGACACTGGACGTTGTGGAAGCTCGCCTGCGAAACCGCATGCAGCAGAAATTCCAGGATGTATATCAGTGTCATCAAGAGAAGAACATTTCCATGCGGCAGGCGGCGATGCGTCTGGCCGTCCAGAAAGTGGTGGATGGCGTCTATGCCCGCGGTTTGCTGCCTTGATCCAAGCCATCCACACGGAGATTTTAGTAAAACCATGCCCTCAAAAATCCGGAAAGGAACCGTTAACCAATGAATGCGACGCTATTAAAAAATGCCTCTTTGATTACCCCCGCCGGCACGCAGAAAGCCAATCTGCTGATTCAGGATGGGAAAATTCAAATAACCGATCAATCGCCTTCGAATGCAAAATCGATGGAGCTGGCAGGGAAGTATATTGTGCCCGGTTTTGTGGACAATCATTTTCACGGGTACAACCTGTTTTCCCTCACGGGAGGGCAGATGGATCCCCGCACGCACCAATTCGACGACAGCGACGCGGCCTATGTTCGGGGATTTGACATGCTCCGCAAAACCCTGGCGCAGTTCGGGGTGACGGGTTTTTATATGGGAACCAGCGCCTGTTCCGTGGAGACGCTTCGGCGGGGCTATCAGAAAATGCGGTTGTATTATGACAAGCACAATGATCCGGCCCTGGGCGCCCGGATGCTGGGAAGCCTCAACGAAGGGACATTCATCAATCCGGACATGGCGGGCGCTCAAAATCCCGAATTTATTCTGCCCATTTCCAAGGACACCTTTGAACGGTTTGACGATCAGGGATGCATCAAGCTGATCAACGTGGTGCCGGATATTGGCGCCGATGCAATCCGGCTGACGAACTATTTGGCAAACAAGGGCATTGTGGTCGGCGCGGGTCACACCAACGCCACGTACAATCAGTTCGCCGAAGCCGTGAAAGCGGGACTGACCTTCTGCATTCACTTCACCAACGGTCCGACAGGCGGCTCCTACAAGCCCTTCAACGGCGGCGGCGCCATCGAAGCGGTTTTAAGCATCGATTCAGTGTATGCCGAGCTGATCCCGGACGGCTATCATGTCAATCCCGCGTATATTCTGGATATTATCCAACGGAAAGGAGTTGACAAGATCATTGCCATTACGGATTGCGTGTTCGTCGGCGGGAGCGACATCAAGGAGTTCGATGAGGACGGCGTCCAGGCCTGCGTCAGCGAGAACGGGGAGTACGTCAAGCTTGTCGGCGGAGCGGCGAATACGCTGGCCGGAAGCAATCTAACGGCGATTCGCGGATTCAACAATATGCTCAACTGGATGACGCGAGAAATGAAAGGCATCTGGACCCCTGTGCATTCTCCTTTGTCGCTCGATCAGTCGCTGCTTTATCTGAGCCGGTTTTTCTCCACCAATCCCAACACCCTGATGCGGCGGGATGCGGAAGGATTTGGCACGGTGGAGGATGGAAACGCCGCCGACCTGACGGTGCTGGATATCCAGGGCGTCCCAGGAAATTACAGGGTTCATGTTGACAAGACGTTTGTGGGCGGTATCATGGTCCACTCCAAAAACTGAAAAAGACCGAAAGGATATGGATATGGCAGAAAAACCGGCTGTTTGCGTGGTGGGCGGGGGTATGATTACGCAGGTGCAGATCCTGCCTTCTCTGTACCATATGCAGCGACTGGGGATGATCGGTGAAATTCACGTGTGCGCGTTGAACAGCGGCCCGCTTCGCACGCTGGCGGAGGATGCCACGTTGAAAAAGGGATTTCCCGGGGGCCCCTTCACCGCTCATCCTTCGCTGGAGACGGATCCGAAACAGAATTTTCCCGATCTGTTCCAGGAGGTTCTGAAAACCATGCCTCCTTGGAATATGGCGGTCATCGCCTTGCCGGATCAACTGCATTACGGCGCTCTGAAATCAGCATTGGAGCATAATCAGCACGTGATGTGCGTCAAGCCTCTGGTTCTGAAATATGCCCAGGCCATGGAAATTGAAACGATGGCGTATGAAAGGGGGCTGGTTGTGGGCGTGGAATATCACAAGCGGCTGGATGACCGCGCTTTGCTGGCCCGGCGGCAGTACCGGGAGGGGGTATTCGGGGAATTTGTCATCGGCCACGCGGAAATGAATGAACCTTACTATTATCGGCATTCCAATTTCATGAACTGGTGCACCTGTGAATATTCCGATATGTTTACCTATGTCGGCTGTCATTATGTCGATCAGGTTCATTTCATTACCGGCCTGCGTCCGGTGGCGGTTTCAGTGTATGGCATCAAGGATCGATACCCCAATGGAAAGGAAGGATATCTCTGGACGGACGCCCGGGTGATCTGGGAAAACGGCGCCTGCCTGAATGTAACGGATATCATGGGGTATCCGGACGAGGGGCCGGGCGGGAATTTTCAGGGCATACGCCTGTATTGCAAAGGGGACA
>CAZOTP010000294.1:0-4364 GCA_964582655.1 uncultured Pirellulales bacterium
CTGACCCTCCGCGGACAGTGGCTCAAGACCTGCCCGTAATACTTCAAGACGAGCACACAACTAGACATGTACTATTACAAACACCGCGTCGAATCGAATTCGGCGCGGTGTTTTTTGTTCCAGGGGCTTGCCTTGGCCCATCCCTTATACCATCGGCGTCAGGCGAGCGGATTTCCCGCATTGAGTTTTTCGTACGCGGTAATGTATCCAGCGATCATGTTTTCGAGGGACCATTTTTTTCTCGCTTCGAGCATGATGCGTTTGGCCTGCCTTTCCCATTCGTGCGGATTGTTTCGGAAATAGCGGTGGTTTTCCACGGTTTGATGAAGTCCCCACCAGAGGCCGCCGGAATCATAGGTTTTGAAGAGCACGCCATTGCCCGAATCCTGGGGGCCTCCCCATACGCGGAGGCTGAGGGGAACGATTTTGTCGGCGTATCCGCCGGTCTGCCGGTTGGTGGCGGTAGCGCCGTAGAGGTTGCCCAGGACATCAATCTGCCCGAAGGGTTCATACAGCGAGGCGCCGAAGACATCCGACGCCGCGGCATAGCCCAGCATGCAGAGGTCCTGGTTGAAGGATCGATAGCCGATTTTTCCGTCGGAGGCGCAGGCGATGCGGCCGAGAATTTCGGCGTGCGAGCGGTCCGCGCCGACGGGATCTCCGATGATCGCGATCTGTACGTCGTGATGCTCGATGACGAATTTGAGGGCGATATCTTCGAGCAGTTCCACGCCTTTCTGGGAGGGATCCAGACGTGAGGGCCAGAACAGGAGGATGGCGTCGGGATTGTGTTTCAGGCCCATCTGTTTCTGTAATTTGGCAAGGTTGATTTTTTTGGCCGGGAGAATTTCGTGGTCGGGGGAGAAGGTTTTCGCCAAACCGGGTTTGTCGAAATCGGGACTGAAATTCTGGTTTTCCGGATACATATCGGAGGAGATTCCGTTGGGGATGGCAATTGCCGCTCCGGAGTGGCTTTTGACTTTGGTTTCCTGCCGGACGCTGCCGGGAATGATGGGTCGATCCAGGAAGTAATCGCGCGTGATTTCCTGGAGGAACGTTTCGCCGACGTAGCTGACGAGGGTGGCATTTTTGATGGCGGTGGCATGGGCGTCGATATTTTCACAGCCGTTGTCCCAGTTGGTATAGAGGTTGTCTCGGAATTTTCCGAGATTGACGCTGGGGAAATATCCAAAGGGGAGATTGCAGGTATGGGTATTATGGACAGTGTGGAGGATGGGGATTTGCCGGACTTTGGCATAGGCGGTGAGTGCTCCGCCGGCCATCCAGTCGTGGCTGTGAAGGATGGCTCGCCCTTCGTACTGGCTGCGGATGTCCTTCAGATAGGTGTTGATAATCTGGGACTGAAATTCCGCCGCGCTTCGGGCGGGGTCCCCTTCGTAGGCGCTGCGCTGGTTTTCGAAAATTCCGGAGGTGACCAGATGAATATTTTCGGGATTGAGCTTGTGGCGGCTCTGGATCCATTCGGATTCAGAAAGGTGGGATTCCTCGAGAAACCGCCTCTTGAGGTTCAGCGTGACGAGATGGACGGAGACTTTGCGTTCGGCAAGCCCCTTGCACAGGGCCGCGATGACTTCGCCGAGGCCGCCGCTTTTGCCGGAAATATAATGCGCGATGCGGCCCATGCCTTCGGAGGGCAGTTTAGCGGTTTCCGGGGTGATGATGACGATGGGGGTAACCGGCGTTTGCTTTTTGACATTGAATCGTTTGACGGTGGATCGAAGGAGGTCGATGTTTCGTGTCAGGACGTAGGAGGCTTTGGTCAGGGAGTTGTAGGGGCTGAAATAATCGTGGACGGTGCGGTCTGCGCCTTTTCCTTCATGGAGGTAATAGAGATGGTCGGAGGTGGTCAGGTGTCTCCATCGGGTCAGGAGCATCCCGCCGGCCTGTCGTGCCTCGTTTTCCATCTGTTCGATGTCGCGGAAGAGAGTGTACTGGGTGTCGGAACCAAGCCATCCGAAGGTGTTCCGCTCCATATCGGCCCAGGAGGAGGTTGCCAGGGGGTGAATATCGACCACCGGGCAGGAGGTGTCTTTGAATCGCTCGGCGATTTCGGTGGGGTTGGCCATGACGATGGAGGACTCTTTTTCGAGGACGGCGGCAAGAACCTGCCAGAATTCAAAGATGCCCGTGTCGGACCAGAGGTGTTCACCAATGTGTTCGTAGTCATAGCCGAGGAGAACCGCCTCGCCGTCGATTTCGGCGATATAGCGAGCATAATCCTGGGGGTGGAGGCCTCGGGTTTTGAACCGGAAGGCGACATCGTCGCTTAAATGGCGGTTGCGGGGGATGACAATCAGGTCTCGGTTTCGGCTTCGTCTGCCTTTGGCCTTAAACACGGCATTGGGGGAAATGGGTTTTCCGTCCTGGGGATTGTACATATCGTCTCGCTGCTCGCAGAGGATGGCTTTGTAGCCCATGTCGGCGACCACGTTGGCGATTTCGTTGTTGTACATCAGTTCGGTATTTCGGAAGGCGGTGGGGCGGAAATCGAACAGTTCCCGGATTTTATGTCGGTGCAGGGAGACCTGGTCCTTGAATTCCTGTTTGAAGGGGTCATGGAAGAGCGACGCGAGGGAATGGTAGTAGGTCTCTTCGAGAAATTCAACCTGGTTGTTGTCCTTGCCGGCGTGGTAGAGCTGGTCGAGGGCATGTATGACTTCGGGCTGATACAGTTCGGCCTGTTCGAGAAAGACGCCGGAGAAGCTCATGCAGATTTTGAAATGGGGATTGGTGCGGACCAGGTCGGTGAACATTCGGGTGGCGGGGAGATAATTTTTCTGGGCAACCTTCTGGAAAATTTCGCGGTTTTTCTCTTCCCAAAGGAAGAATTTTTCGACTTCGGGATTCAGGCGAAAAGGCTGATGGAGTTGAAAATAAAATGTCACCAGAGGCATAAGCGAATTCTATCCTTACCGGGTATTGCGGCGTTTCGATCCACCCTCAGTTTTCACAGGGGATGGCGGATCGTGCATATCGGCCAAGATATTGTAGCGGGCGGAGGGGCACGCTTCAAATGGAAACGGCCTCTTTCTCTGTCGAATCCCATGCCTTCGGAAAGATTCTGTTACCGGACCTTGCGGCCCGGGAAAGCGGGACCGGCGGCGGAAGGCGCAACGGCCGACGCAAGTGCATCGGTTGGGGTATGTTATAGACAGCAATTCCATGCGAAGGTAAAAATTTACTTGCGTATCCAGAGGTCTGGGGCTGAAATACAACAATGGTACGACATGGAACGAAACCAATTTTGGAAAGGCCTATCGAATGCATTCGCAGAGAATTGAAGAGTTGATCGGCATCTATCGGGATGGACTGCTGAAAGACACCGTTCCGTTCTGGATGAAGCATACCGTGGATCGGCAGTGCGGGGGGTTTCTGAATTATCTGGACCGGCAGGGGCAGGTGTATTGTACGGACAAACCGGTGTGGATTCTGGGTCGATTTACCTGGCTGCTGGCGACGCTGTACAACGAGGTCGAGGCGCGGAACGAATGGCTGGAGACCGCGCGGCATGGAATTGAATTTCTGGAGAAGCATTGTTTCGATACTGACGGTCGGATGTATTTTGAAGTTACGCGGGAAGGCAAGCCCCTGCGGAAGCGGCGGTACGTGTTTTCGGAGACATTCGGGGCGATCTCCTTCGCCCGGTACGCGCAGGCGGCAAAGGATCCGGTGCGGCTGGAGCGGGCAAAGACGATTTACAAAACATTACTGTGTTATTATCACAATCCGCAGCTTCTGCCGCCGAAGTATTATCCGCAGGCGCGTTCGATGAAGGCGCATGCCATGCCGATGATCGTAACCGCGACATCGCAGCAGATGCGTCGGGTGTGGGAGGACGATTTGATCGAGGACACGATTACGCAGTGCATCGATGAGGTGCTGAACGTGTTTTTGAAGCCGGAGCACAAGGCGCTGCTGGAGAACGTGGGGCCGAACGGCGAGTTTCTGGACCATCCGCTGGGGCGGAGCATTATCCCGGGCCATGCGATTGAGACGGCGTGGTTTATTCTGGAGGAATACCGGAGGCGCAAAGAAGAAAGGCTTCTGGAGGGAGCGCTGAAGATACTGGACTGGTCGCTGGAATGGGGCTGGGATGAGAAATTCGGCGGGTTGCTTTATTTTGTGGACATCAAGGGCAAACCGTGTATTCAATATGAGCACGATATGAAGCTCTGGTGGCCCCACAATGAGGCGATCATCGCCACGCTCCTGGCGTATCATCTGACGGGGCAGAAAAAATATGAGGAATGGTTCGAGAAGCTGCATGCCTATGCCTATTCCCATTTTCCGGACCGGGAGTATGGAGAGTGGTACAAGTATCTGCATCGGGACGGGACGGTGTC
>CAZOTP010000295.1:0-4356 GCA_964582655.1 uncultured Pirellulales bacterium
TGAACCACTCCCGAATGGTCGCTTCGAGGCCGGCCGAGAGGGTGCTCATGTGGTTTTTAATATCGAGCCCCTCGTTCTGGCATTTCGCCACAATCGCGGTACTTTCTACTCCCAAATCTTTCGCTAATTGGTGGACTCGTCTGGCCACGCAAGGACCTCCAAAAATCGACTCACATCAGTTATCCGCCTCCGGAGAAGAAGGCCCGAGGGCCTCCGGTGAACCCGGGGGAGTCAAGTCGGATGAGTCAGACGCCAAATCGTTTGAACCTTCGGGAGCCATCTCTTCACCGAGAATGGACCGGGTTGCCATGGTTTGTTTTTTCGCGGCGGCGGAGCGGCTGGCTTCCTCGGCGGCGGCGGCGATGATGGCCGACGCGAGACTCTGCTCGATGCCGAGGGATTCCACCAGCGGTTCGGGCCCGATTTCTTCCAGAT
The DNA here is from genome assembly GCA_964582655.1 of uncultured Pirellulales bacterium. GTDB lineage: Bacteria > Planctomycetota > Phycisphaerae > Sedimentisphaerales > SM23-30 > CAZOTP01. The sequence goes on from CAZOTP010000295.1 coordinate 436, forward strand.
CGAGAATCGAGACGACGCCCAGCGCGATGATTTTGTCGATGAGGGTATCGTTAATGCCATTGACGGTGCGCAGCACCAGAATGAGGCGTTCGACGGTTTGGGAATATTCCTGGGGTGTGAGGACGTCGATATCCCAGCCGGTGAGTCGAGCGGCGAGACGGACGTTTTGTCCGCGTTTTCCGATGGCCAGGGAGAGTTGATCCTCATTGACGACGACGGTGGCGCGGTTCAGCTCGAAGCAGAGCGCGATTTCCCGGGCCTCGGCGGGGCGAAGTGCGTTTCCGATGAGAATCTGGCTGGATTCATTCCATCGGACGATATCGATTTTTTCGCCGCTGAGTTCATCGACGATGTTTTTGATTCGGCTGCCTCGTACGCCGACGCAGGCACCGACGGCATCGACCTTGGAATCGGTGCTGGTGACGGCGACCTTGCTGCGATAGCCGGCTTCACGGGAGAGTCCCTTGATGAGGATGATGCGTTCGGAGACTTCGGGAACTTCCTGCTCAAAGAGGCGTCGGATGAAATCGGGATGGGTTCGGGAGAGGATGATTTTGACCTGGCTGGGGGCTTCCTTGACTTCGAGGATGAGCGCCCGGATGCGTTCGCCGGGATGGTGGGATTCGCCGGGGATCTGCTCGCTTCGGGGGAGGATGGCTTCGGTTCGTCCCAGGCCCACGATGGTGGCGCCGCCTTCATGGCGGACCATGATTCCGGTGGTCAGCTCTCCGACGCGTTCCTGGTATTCGGTGAAAATGCTGGATCGCTCATCCTCACGGAGTTTCTGGATCATGACCTGCTTGGCGGTTTGCGCGGGAATTCGGCCCAGTTTTCGAATGTCGATTTCCTCCTGTCCGAGGAACGCCTGGATGGCGCCGGTCTGCCGGTCAATCTGGACCTGGGCTTCGGCGGTGCCGCCGAAATGTTTTCGTGCGGCGGAGGTCATGGCCGCTTCGAGGTCCGTAAAGATGCTTTCCCGGTCGATATTTTTATCTCGGGAAATGCTATCGACAATTCGCAGCAATTCTGAATTCATAGTCGAGTTCCTGTCTGCCTTGACAATAAAAAAGTGGGTCCTGTCGGGAACCCACTTTACTCGGACGATTCTGATAGAATCCGAAGGACTACGCCGTTTCACCTCCTGCCAAAAAGGCAAAGCAATCGCCTTTTCCGCATCGGTCAAACGGATCGCCCAGTGGGTATCCGCGCCGGCCCCATCCATGGCCGACATCCGCCAGCCCCGAATGTTCGGGACTATGCACAAACACGGCTGTCAAATCCTTTCACCGTCACATCCAGCTTCCTTCACCTTCAGTCCCGTCCTTTGAGAGCGGGACATTGTGAAACTTGTTCTCAATATAAACCTAAATTCATATCCGCCTGGGTCATGATCCGGCGTCGGAGAGGCTCAGGGCCAATCCATTTTCGTCTCGGTTCCGGAAACAAAAACATAAGCTTCCGTTCCGGATAAGCTTACGTTTTATCCAGGCACTTCGTTTCTCGTGCTGCCGATCTATCGATATTCCTGATTGCCCGGCCCATGCAGGGCCGAAACAGCCAGACTAAAGTGGATTATAAAAGCGTTTGGATTTCTGTCAATGTAAATCTTTGGAAAGCGGGTTAAGGATATTTTGGACCATTTCCGGGGAAATGTATGTTGTACGGGCGAAAGGAAGAAGGCGGATGGGGTGTTTTAAGGCATAAAAAGGGGGAAAGATTCATGGATATCGGGAGAGAAAATAAAAAAATGAACAGGGCCTACATTTTTATGGTCCCATAACTTCTTTTTTTACCGATATATATGAAATAATCGATACAACCGTTTTGGCGTTTTTGTAAAAATGTCATCCGGAGCGAGCCTGAAGGGGGTAAATCATTGACATAGAAGGGGAAAAGTTCGTATTATACTATAGAAGCGTTTATCTCCTTTCGCGGCGCTTCCGCCGACCGGTCGCAGCATCCCCTCGCGGCCGTCGGCTATTTATTTTAGCCAATTTTATACCGACCGGTCAGTATAATTGTAAATAGAATCGAATTTGAACGGAAGGCAAAGGGATATAGGGTCAGGGGAGTTCAGCGAGGAAATCGGCGTTGGATTTATGCCGTTTCATGGCCCGAATGAGTGTTTCCATGTCCTGCCCGACATTGAGGGTATCGAGGTGGCGACGGAGGCGGTAGAGTTTTTCGAGGATATCGGGTTTGAGCAGGAGTTCTTCTTTTCGGGTACCGGACTGTGAGAGGTCCATGGCGGGGTAAATCCGTCGATTGGCGAGGTTTCGGTCGAGGACCAGTTCCATGTTTCCGGTGCCTTTGAATTCCTGGAAGATGACTTCATCCATGCGGCTTCCGGTGTCGATCAGTGCGGTGGCGATGATGGTGAGGGAGCCGCCATTTTCGACGTTGCGGGCGCTGCCGAAGATTTGCTTGGGGAGCTGGAGGGCGCGGATATCGAGTCCACCGCTCATGGTTCTTCCGCTGCTGCTGGTCCAACTGTTGTAGGCGCGTCCCAGTCGAGTGATGGAATCGAGTAGGACGACGACGTGGCGGCCGAATTCGAGCTGCCGTTTGACTTTTTCGATGGCCAGGCGTGCTACGCGAACGTGATTTTCGGCAGTTTTATCGTTGCTGGAGGCGATGACGAGACCTTTGATGTTGCGGCGGATGTCGGTAACTTCCTCGGGTCGCTCATCGACCAGGAGCATGACCAGTTCGATTTCGGGGTGGTTGGCGGTAATTCCGTTGGCGATTTGCTGGAGGAGGATGGTTTTTCCGGTTCTGGGGGGAGCGACGATGAGGCCCCGCTGGCCTTTTCCGATGGGGGTGAGCAAGTCGATGACTCGGGTTCCCAGCGGCTCGGCACCGGTTTCCAGGCGAATCAATTCGCGGGGATCGATAACGGTAAGTTCATCGAAATCAACTCGTTCCATGCTGTCGAGGGGATCTTTTCCGTTGATCCGGAGAAGCTCTTTGACTTCGGGGCTTTGTCCCCGCTGGCCATTGGTGATGGCATCGATGGACAGACCGTCGGCGAGGCGGAATTTGGCAATCATCTCCCGGCTGACAAAGGGATCGGCGGGGCGGCGTGTAAAGCTGTATTTTTCGCTGCGGAGAAAGCCATGGCCCTTTTCGATGATTTCCAGGACGCCTTCCACAGGCTGGTTATTCGCTTTTTTTTCTTCATTTGCCATGAGAAACAAGGACCCCGTTCCGTAACGTGATTCCCAAAAAACAGACCCACGAGACGAATCCCGCCTGAAAAACGACCGCTTTTCCCGCACCGCCGCCTATCCGACAGGGGGCATGGTAGTTCCCCTGCCGATGAAAGTCAATAGAGAAAACGATAGGAATAAAAACTTTGTCAGGAAGAGGCTTTTCGGTTTTCGCGGCAGAATTCGCCCATGAGTTCCATGGCTTTCATGTTGGGTTCGGGGGAGCCGTCCTGTTTTGCAAAGGCGTCCACGAGCTGGAGGAGGCCTTCATCGGCGGGCTGGAGGCCATAATCGTGGAGGGGATTGACGATTCCGGCGTCGAGACCGTATTCCTGGGCTTTGGCGAGGTAGGCTCGGCAGATGCCGATCTTTCGGCCGGGGAGGTCTTTGACGCAGTTGGAAATTCCCAGGGAGGTATGGACGCCCTTCATGTCGGGATCGGACATGATTTTTTTGATGGTCTGGAAGGCGCGGTAGGTGTAGCCGGGGGTGTTGGGCATCATGGGCAGGTCGATGGCCAGGGGGAAGACGGTGGTGTCGAAGAAGATATCATCGGGTTTAAAGCCGTGGCTCGTGGCGGCGGCGTAGATGGTTTTGGCCATCTGGTAGAGGTCGTCGGCGGTGGAGAGGCCTTCGGCGTGGGTGGTTTTATCATCGACGAGGAGGCCAATCACTTTGAAGGGGTATTTTTTCCGCAAGGGAAGGATGATTT
>CAZOTP010000296.1:0-4356 GCA_964582655.1 uncultured Pirellulales bacterium
CGGGGGCCGTGACGAAACAGGTTGAACGGAAACGTGCTGAACGGCTGCGGTTCGGTGAACTGGTAAAGCCCTCTGCGGAGAGCCTCGAAGTGAAACTCGCAGGAAGCGGATTCTCCAGCCCCGAGGCGCAGAAGGCAATTTTCCACATGAAGCTGCCGCAGGGAGGGATCGAAGTGGACAAAGGTCGCGGCGAGGTCGTACGCGGGAAATCGGGAGCGATTGGTGAACCGCAGGGGGATGGAAACGGGTCTTGCGGCAATAATTTTTTCAGGCCAGGGGGCGGCGATGCGGACCCGCGGATGAAAGAGCCAGCCGATGAAAAACGCCAGGGCAATCAGCCAGAAGATGACAAAAAACAGATGATATGCCGGCAAGGTCAGGGTGAGCAGCGCCGCCAGGACGGAGCAGGAGAGCATCCGGTCGCCGGCGTCGGTGATGTACTGACGGAACAGCCACCGGCCCCGCTGAATCAGATGGAACCGCGGTTTTTTCATGTCGGGACCTTCACGCGGGCGAGGATTTCGTTCATGATCTGGAGTTTGCTGGATCCGTCAAAACGGCTTTTGGAGGTGAGCAGCAGGCGGTGGGGCAGAACGAAGGGAACCAGGCGCTGGATGTCGTCGGGGAGCACGTAATCGCGGCCGGCCGTAAAAGCGGATGCCTGGGCGGCGCGGGAGAGCATGATGGCGCCGCGCGGACTGACTCCCAGCTTGAGGCGCGGATCTTCGCGCGTCGCCTGGACCATCATGACTATGTATTCCGTGAGAGCCGGATCGATATGGACGGTCTGAACGGCTTTCTGCATGGCGCGGATTTCTTCGATGTTCAGAACGGGCTGAATTTTGTCCAGCGGATAATTGTGCGAATAGGACTGGAGGATGCTGATCTCGGTTTCAGTCCGGGGGTAGCCCAGGTCCAGCCGCACCAGGAACCGGTCGAGCTGAGCTTCGGGCAGCGGATAGGTGCCATGAAATTCGACCGGGTTCTGCGTCGCCAGAACGATGAACGGTTTGGGCAGGGGGTAGGTGCGCCCCTCGATGGTGGACTGGAATTCGTTCATGGCTTCCAGGAGTGCCGACTGGGTGCGCGGGGAGGCGCGGTTGATTTCATCGGCCAGCAGGATGTTGCAGAAAATCGGTCCCTGCCGGAATTCAAACGTTCCGGTAACGGGATTGTAAATGGAGGACCCCAGGATGTCGGCGGGCAGTAGATCGGGCGTAAACTGGATGCGGTGAAAGTCGGCGTTGGTGCTTCGCGCCAGGGCCTTGACGAGGGTGGTTTTTCCGACGCCGGGAATGTCTTCCAGAAGCACGGAGCCGCCGGCTAAAACCGCGATGAGGAGAATGTCAATGCATTCGGATTTTCCGTAGATGACCTGTTCGAGATTGTCATGGAGGGCCGCGATGCTCTTGTTCTGCAGGGCCAGAGGATTGTTTGCCATACAACGCCTTTCCTGTTTGTACATCCGGGATTGTCTGTACCATCTATGGCGTATTATATTTTATGGGCGGTGTAAAACAAGGGCAATTCGAGGGTTATCGCCTGATCCAATGCGGCGGAGGAGACGGAGCAGGAAGGGAAAATCAGATTTTTTCGCCGGGTTCGGCGGTCCGGGTGATCTTGAAAGCGCGGCTGCCGCGGAATTGTCCGGCTTTCCCGGCGAATTTGCTTTTGCCTTCGATCCGGAGGATCAGATCGTGTTTGGCTTCTTTTCGGGTTTTGATGATGTCCCCGACTTCCAGGGAAAGCAGCTCGCCGACCTTGAGAGTGGTTTCGGCGACATAGGCGCGGAGCTCGAGTCTGGCTTCCTGAAGATTTTCTATAATGGAGCGGGAAAAATTCTGGCTGTCGCTTCGCCGTTTGTAGCTGCTCCAGTCCTGGCTGGTAAGCCGGTGAATCACCGGTTCGATGACGTTGAAGGGGATGCACAGGCTCATAGAGCCGGCGCGATTTCCCATTTTGATTTCAAATCCGATGACGACGACCACCTCATTGGGCGGCACAATCTGGACCAGCTGGGGATTGGACTCGTGCTGTACGACGTCGAAATCGATGTTTTCGATGTTGCTCCAGGCTTCCTGCAGCGCACTGAGGGCGCGTTCGATCATGCGGTTGGCCAGGCGCTGCTCGATCTGGGTCAAAGGGCGTTGGGGAATAAACAGTTCCGCATTGCTGCCGCCCAGCATCCGGTCAATAATGGGGTAAATGATCAGCGGGCTGATTTCCAGGCAGACCTGCCCTTCCAGCGGGGAGGCATTGAGCAGGCAGAATGAAGTGGGAGTGGGCAGGGAGTAGGTGAATTCGGCGTAGGTGAGCTGCTCGACGCTTCGAACTTTCACTTCGATAATTGTGCGGAGAGTGCCGCTGAGGGAGGCCCCCAAATTCCTGGCAAATCGCTCATGAAGACCTTCCAGAGCAAGCATTTGATCTTTGCTGACGCGTTCGGGGCGTTTGAAGTCATAGCTTTTGATATCCGCCAGCTTTTGGGCCTGTTCGACCATGCCGGCAGGGGAGGCCGGGTCGCCGGCGTCTTTGCCGATTTCTCCTTCCGACACCGCATTCAATAGGGCATCTATTTCATCCTGGTCCAGAACATCGACCATGGGGAGTTTCTCCGGGTCTCATCGTGAGATTGTTCAAACTATATTTCACAAGCCATCGTAATTACTTATCGGACATTTGGGAATCCGGCTTGAATTTTTAATCAGGGAATGGAAGTATTTGAAACAAAAAGGATTACATTTATATCCAAAAAGCTGTCGGCAAGAAAGCGATCGGGTGAGGTCCCGGAAGCCCCAAGAGAATCATTTGTCATGGCGTTTTTTCGAGAGGTTCCAGATGGCATTGAATGGGGATTTGTTTGGGTTCCAGTATTTCAATGCTGCTTTCGAGATTCTGGGGAAGATAGTAGCGAAGAGGCCTATAAATGGGCTGTTGCGCGGTGTCGGTTTCGCGGATTTCAAGCACCAGATGGTATTGGCTCTCGCTATATTCTTTGACGGCTTGGGCAGGACCGCGAAACTTGATGGGGGCGTATTCTTTGAGATCATCCGCTTTGTCCAGGACCACTTTCCAGCGTCCCACCCGTTCGAGGGGCAGGATGACGCCGACGCGGGGCAGTTTGATGTCGGTGATGGGCCAGGTATCTTCTTTTTCCACCAGCTTCAGCTCCACGGGAAGGGTAAATTTTGGTGCCTGATGGCCGGCGAAAATGACCTGAACAGGAACCTGAATGGAGGTTTGACCTGCCTTTCGCTGCTGATCGGCCGTCAGATCGATCCGGGCTTCGGCAGGCTGTCCGGGAAGCACATACGCATCGACGGCGGCCGGCTCCATGCTGGTCTGTCGGGTCAATTCAATGCCGTCTGCGCTATAGACTCGGACGGGAAGGGTTTGTTTCACCAGGGAGGAGATGCGGATGGAAAATCCCGGAGGATCGGATTTGATCACGGTCAGAAATCCGTCATTATACGGCAATCCCCGTTTGAGGAGATCTTCGGTAACCGAGAGCGAATAATCCCGGCTGGTGGAAGTGGGAGGGGGATATTTCTCCATATCCAGAGGAACTCGCAGGCGAAACATTTGTCCCCGGATTCCCTGGACCCGACCGGATGGCCCCTCCACTTCCAGCGCCAGTTCCACGCTGTTTGCGGCACTTTTGAGATTGCCGTTCTGGTCCAGGTATTCCAGCAGAAGATCGTCCCGATCATGGATTACCTCCACCAATGCGCGGACGGAAACTCGCTGCCGAACGGCGCGTTCGGCGACGACCCAGATCAGGCCGCTTAAAATCAGAACCATGGCCGCAGTACGGAGTTTATGGATCATATACGGTTCGACTATTCCGGTTTCGGGGTGATCTTACTGTCCATACGTTTCCTGGCATTCGCCGGCATGACCAGATCCAGCAGCTGCCGGTGAAGCTGTTCCAGCGTCAGAAAGCGGGTGAGTTTTCCATCGACCGCCAGGGAAATATTCCCGGTTTCCTCGCTTACCACCACCACCACCGCATCCGTTTCCTTGCTCAGTCCAATGGCGGCACGATGGCGGGACCCGAGGTTGCGGTCGAATTCGCCATGCTCGGCCAGCGGAAACTGGACGCCGGCGGCCAACACCCTCTGCCCGCGGATGACCACTCCCATGTCATGAAGGGGGGAGCCGGGCCAGAAAATGGTATGAAGCAGTTCGGCCGTCACTTCGGCGTCCAGGAGGGTTCCGTTCCGGACCAGATCGCTAAGGCCCACCTTTCTTTCGAACGCGACCAGAGCGCCGATTTGGGCGCGGCTGAGCTGGGAGGCGGCATCCACGACCTGTTCGATCGCCTTTCCCATTTCAGGAGCAGAGGACCTCCCCAGA
>CAZOTP010000297.1:0-4350 GCA_964582655.1 uncultured Pirellulales bacterium
TCTGGGGTCCGATTCCCAGGAGGTGTCCCGTTGCCCGCTGGAGGACCAGCAGGAGGAGCGGCAGGATTGAAAAATTAAACCATCGCATAGCGGGTTTGCTTCATTGGGGCGGACTTATTTTATGCGTTCTTTCCGCAGTGCGTCCAGTGCAAATTCGGGTCGTTTTTCCATTTCGAGGGCGGGGTAGCGGAAAACGAGGAACAAGCCGTTTTCGCAGCCGGCGAGGATGTCGGGTTTTCCATCGCCGGCCAGAGCGCCGAGGGGGGCGCGGGGTCGGTGTTTGGTGGTCATGATCGGTTCGCCGAAACAGCGGAGGGTGCGGGGGGGAGCGAAGAGGGGATCGGTTTTCGTGCCGATATTTCGGAAGAGGAACATGCTGCCGCCCTCCTGGATGCCGCCATGCGCGCCGCCTACGCTGTACAAGAGGTCGATGAGGCCGTCCTGATCCCAGTCCACGCATTTGAAGTGTTCGCCCCAGTGTTTTTTTCGCTGAATGGCGGAATCGTCGATTTCGGTTCCGTCGGCAAGGGTGAGGCGGCGATCCATGTTCAGAGCCAGTGCGCCGTTTTCGCGTTTAACCTGGGTGAAGAGTGTAAGTTTTCGGAATTCGCCGTCGAGGGTGATGAGATCCATGAGGCCATCGCCGTTGAGATCGGCGAATCCGCAGCCGGTCCGCCACCAGAAGGGTTGGCCCTTGTCCGGAGTCGCTTCTCCTCCGGACATGACCAGTCGGCCCGTGGCGGCGCGTTTTTCGGGGGAATCTTCATAGCCTGCGGGATTTAGCTGGAGGCGCGGGCCAAAGGAGGGTTTTCCGCGAGCGCCGATATTTTTGTACCAGAAGATGCGGTTGGATTCATTGGGGAGCATGAGGTCCTTGAGACCGTCGCCGTCCCAGTCGGCGAAACAGGGGTAGGCGTATCCGAGATCGTGCCAGTAATCCCGGCAATTCGGAAACACCTGGCTCATCCAGATTTGAATCGGTCGGCCTTCGGAGCAGATGTCCTGAAACGCGGACAGCGCGGGTCTTTCGTTTGTTCCTTCGTTGATGACGATTCGCACGCGTCCCAGATGGGTTCCGACGAGGAGGTCCCAGTCGCCATCGTCATCCCAGTCGGCGATTTCCAGGACGGACTGCTGGCCCATATTCATGACGGCGGCGGGAGATTGGGCCAGAGCGATTTTTTGGAACCAGGAATTTTGTTCGGGATTTGGGGCGTATTTGTAAAAGGCGATGTCCTGGCCTCCGTCGAGATGGAGCATGAAACCCCGCCAGGACGATTCCTGAACCGGCCAGATGTGGCGGATGACCAGTCCGCGGAATTCGAGCAGATTTGTCGGCGCGCCGAATTCGGAGGAATCTTCAGCGAGTTTTTTTTGCCAGATCAGAGGGAATTCGGGAGCTTCTCCGCCATGGATCTGGCGGGGTTTGCCGTCCACTTCCACGGTGCGAGACACCACCTGCACTTTGTCCGGCAGGCCGTCGGAATCAACATCCCAATCCACTTCGGCGGTGCTGGAATTCAATTTCCATTCCAGAGGCTGCCGCCAGACAATCGGCTCTCCGAACAGAAAATCCTCCGGTTTTCCGATCCGCGGATAGACGACGGGCAAATCTCCCGGCAGGGCTTCGGCGAGTCCTTTGGAATAGCGAGGCTGGGACCATGCGCCGACCAAGTCGAGCATTCCATCGCCGGTTACATCTACAAGCGTCTCGGTTTTAGGCAGGGCGAGGGGTCGCGGCGCGGGGGCGTTGTAGCGGAGCCAGTCACCGGTTCCGATCAGGGGATAAAACGCTTTGGGAGCGGGCCAGAGTTTTTTGGAGGAGGTTTCAAACCGGATTTCGTAATCGCGGTGGCGGGGATCCTGAATGATCCACCGCACGCGGCCCTTGTCGGAATCGGTCAGGCTCAGGGAGAGGGAAATTTCCTCGGCGGTTCCGGCGGCGAGATTGAAGACTTCGATGGAATCGGGATTCAGCACGCCGGGCATTTTTGCCTGGCGGATCAGCGAGCCGAAATCGATTTCCGGATCCATGGGCGTGCGGGGGTGGGTCAAATCGGAGGTTATACGCAAGGTCACGGCCATGGCTGCCGGAGAATCCGGAGTTTTCAGCGAATCGGCCATTGCTGCGGGCAGCAATCCCCCTATCGCAATCGGGATCCATCCGGCGAGGCGGATGTTTCGGCGCATTTTTAACTCCTTGTTTAATTGGCTGTTTCATCGCTTTGCGAAGCGGTTTCATTGTAACCGTTTGGAAGGTCATGAAAAGTGAAATATAAACCGTTGTTCCGGTTCATTCGCATTTATCCCCCTCTTTTTGTATAGCGCGGCTATCCCGGTCGACGGCTGCGCTTGGCGGGCGAATGGCTGGCGAGCGGACTGACACCCTGATCGTCCGAAAATCGGGAACCGCTTTTTCTGAAAGAAAGCGCTCCGGGCGGAGTTTTCGAATCTTCGTGAAATCCGTCCGGAGCGCATCGTTTTTATCCGTTCCCGCGGGGGATGCGGTCAGCGTTTTTTGGGCGCGGGTTTTTTCTTCGCCGGCTCATCGTCTTCGGCGGGCCGGGGTTTTTCGTCTTTTGAAGCGGAGGCGCCGGCACCGATCTGGGCGAGGATTTTCTGTTTGATTTCTTTCGCCAGGTCCGGGTTGTCGCGGAGGTATTCTCTGGCTTTATCGCGTCCCTGTCCGATGTGAGTGCCGCCATAGCTGATCCAGGCGCCCTGCATGGTGAGGACGTTATGGGTTCCTGCCAGATCGATCAGGTCGCCGAGGGTGTTGATGCCGGAATCGAAGAGGATGTCGAATTCCGTTTCGCGGAAGGGCGGGGCGACCTTGTTTTTGACCACTTTGGCGCGGACGCGGTTTCCGACGGCCTGGGTGGCGTCTTTGATGGTATTGATGCGGCGGACGTCGATTCGGACGGAGCTGTAGAATTTGAGGGCTCGGCCGCCGGGGGTGGTTTCGGGATTGCCGAACATGACGCCGATTTTTTCGCGGATCTGGTTGATGAAAACGAGGCAGGTTTTGGTTTTGCTGATGATGCCGGTGAGTTTTCGCATGGCCTGGCTCATGAGTCGGGCCTGGAGGCCGACGTGACTGTCCCCCATTTCGCCCTGGATTTCGGCCTGTGGTATGAGGGCGGCGACGGAGTCCACGACGATGATGTCCACGGCGTCGCTTTTAACGAGCATTTCGACGATGTTGAGGGCCTGTTCGCCGCTGTCGGGCTGGGAGACCAGCAGGGCTTCGAGATTGACGCCCAGTTTTTTGGCCCAGGTGGGGTCGAGGGCGTGTTCGGCGTCGATGAAGGCGGCGACGCCTCCGGCTTTCTGGGCCTCGGCGATGGTGTGCAGGGCGAGGGTGGTTTTCCCGCTGGATTCGGGGCCGAACATTTCGACGATGCGGCCTCGGGGGATTCCGTAGCCTCCCAGGGCCAGATCGAGCGAGAGGGCGCCGGTGCTGATGCCGTCGAAGACGGCGGACTGGGACTCGTCGAGGTGCATGATGGCGCCTTTTCCGAATTGTTTTTCAATCTGCTGGAGCGCGCGATCCAGAGAGCCGGAATCCGCATCTGTTTTTTTTACCGCTGTTTTGCCTGCCATATTGAAGCTCCTGTTCTGAAGGTCTAATGTTCCAAGGTTCTTTATTCCCTGCCGCCGGGAAGGTTCTATCACAACGTCCAGGGAAATGCCAGAGGAGATTGCCGAAATCATCCACTTTTTCGCAAGGGGGCGCGGTGAAGGGCGGTATAATCGGGACCCTGGCGGGAGAGGACGCTTTGAAACACCGTCAGTTCCTCGACCCATTCGGTTCCCAGCTTGGGGGAGGGGAATGCTTCGATTTCCCGGCGGATCTGGTTTCCGAGTGCGATATTTTTAATTCTCGCCAGGGTCAGATGGGGGCTGAATTTTCGGCTTTCGCGGGGGAATCCGACCGCGGCCAGGGCTTCTTCCACCGATTTTTGCAGCCTGGCGAGGGGATCGACGCCGCTGTCGATTCCCGCCCAGATGACGCGGGCGGAGGCGTTGGGGGGGAAGGACCCGACCACGGCGGAATCCAGTTCAAAGGGGGGGCAGTCCGCGGCGGCGTCGGAGACGGCCTGGCAGACATCCAGAATGCGGCGGTCTTCGACATCGCCGAGGAATTTCAAGGTGAGATGAATGTGATCGGGCCGAACCCAGTTCAGGCCTCGATCCGGGAGAGCCAGATCATTCCGAAGATTCTGCTGGAGCCGTCCCAATTGACGGTGAATCGAATCGGCGAGTTCCACCGCGACAAATGTCCGGATTGCCATACCCACCTGCAAGGCATTTCAGATGCGGGAAAGAAACCGTGCGAAAAAATACAGG
>CAZOTP010000298.1:0-4318 GCA_964582655.1 uncultured Pirellulales bacterium
GGGCAATTCGAGGGAAGGAAGGTGCGGTTGCCTGTTTTTCTGGGCCGCCGTCCCTCCGAGCCTGTCGATCCTGGCCTTCAGTCGTTCTATACACTTTTGTTGAAAGAGACACATCGCGATGTTTTTCGGAATGGGGAATGGCGTCTCTGTGAGCGAAGCGGCTGGCCCGACAACCCGAGCTGCCAGAATATTCTGGCCTGGTGCTGGGTCAAGGACGAGGAACGCTATCTTATCATCGTGAATTTCTCTGATAGAACCGCTCAGGCGCGTATCCATGTGCCATGGGATGAACTCAGAGGAAAAACATGTCGCCTCAACGATGTTTTGTCAGGGGAGACCTACGACCGAAACGGGACCGAGATGCGGGATGCGGGTCTGTACGTCGATCTGCCGCCGTGGAAATGCCACGTATTCAAAGTGTGTGGATTGGAGACAACACCATGAAAGCGATTACGGTAGATCCGGAAGGCCTGAAACCGTCCGGTACGAAGATATTCCGGAGCCCGATGTGCGTGAGGTCGCCATTATGACAAACAATCCGAAGATCGACCCTCATGACGAAACGGCTAACTTCTCGCTGGTGCTGGGGGGACCTCTCTTTCAACTTCTGCGCCGAGCGCATCTCACTGGAAACACGCTGGAACTGTTGCGGAAGCGAATTCTTTTCATTTCCCTGTTCGCCTGGCTGCCTCTTCTGGTCCTCTCCACCCTGGAAGGGCAGGCCCTGGGCGGGAATGCCGCCGTGCCTTTTCTGCTGGACCTGGAAGTTCATATTCGGTTTCTGGCGGTTATGCCGCTGCTGATCGTATCGGAACTCGTGGTGCATCAGAGGATGCATTTTGTCGTGAAGCAATTCCTGGAACGGCATTTGATTCCCGAGGAGCAATTGACGAAGTTTGAGGCCGCCATCGCCTCGGCATTTCGACTGCGCAATTCGGTCCTGGCCGAAACGCTCCTGATCGTATTTGTCTATGGTATCGGCATCCTGGTATTCTGGCGGCAATACGCGGCGATGGCGATAACCACATAGTATGCCATGCCTGCCGGGGACAAATTGAAACTTTTGCTCAGCGGAGTTTGGTACGGCTCGGTGAGCCTGCCGTTCTTCCAATTTCTGCTGCTGCGGTGGTATTTTCGGATCTTCATCTGGGCGCATTTTCTCTGGCAGGTGAGACGGCTCAACCTGATTCTGATTCCAACCCATCCGGACCACGTCGGGGGGATGGGATTCTTTTCCAATACCGTCTATGCTTTTATCCCCCTGGCTATGGCGCATGGCGGATTGCTAGCCGGTTTCATTGCCAACCGCATTCTGTACCTGGGTGCGACATTGCCTCAGTTCAAGATCGAAATTACCATTCTCGTTCTTTTTCTGCTCGTACTGGTATTTGGCCCTCTCTTGCTGTTTGCGCCGCAGCTTTCGGAAGCGAAACGGATCGGCATTCGCGAATATGGTACGCTGGCGGAGCGGTATGTCCGCGAATTCGATTCCAAGTGGCTGCGCGGCAAGGAGCCTTTGGAGGAACCGCTGGTAGGCAGCGCAGACATTCAGTCCCTTGCCGATTTGAGCCATAGTTTTGAGGTGGTGCGGACGATGCGCATCGTCCCGGTTTCCAAGGATGTCATATTCCGGTTCGTGCTGGCGACACTCGCGCCGCTGGCTCCGCTGGCACTCACCATGATGCCGCTGGAAGAACTCCTGAAACGGCTGGCCGGCATCGTTTTCTGAAAAACGTTCTGATCCGATGGCGGTTTTATCAACCCGACTTTTCTGCCTGAAGTAAAAATATGGTGAGAAAAGCGGGCAAAAAATGTTTTCGTTTCTGATGTTTGTTTTCACACCGGTGGAGACCGGTGAAAAAGGAATGGCTCCGCTTGTGACCGTACCTACGGGGTAAGGAACGATCCGTCTCCTCCCTGCGGCCAATGGGTATCCGGTTGGAGGAAAACGGATTCTGTTTCCTTATTTCTGTTTCAGGAAATCGTCCACCGCATCTGCGACGGCGGTAAAACGCTCCACTTTTCCCACCTTTTCTTCCAGACCTTCCTGGCGCAGTTGTTGGCGTACGCTGAAACGGGCCTCGACGATTTGCAGCCGGCTTCCCATCGCCGTCAGTTCCTCATGCAGTTCCAATAACATTCGGGCGGCATGCATATCCACGATCGGAGAGGCGGACAAGTCACAGAGAACCAGCCTGGGCCTTGGGCTTTCCGCACGGACTCTCCTTTGATGAGCCAGGCCAGAAACGCCAGTGCCGCCACCAGCAAGGCGGTGCAGGACGCCAAGGCGTAAAACCTCGCGGGGTCTCCGCCGGCGAGCGGCCCCAGGGAAGAACCCAGCAAAAGGGAAATCGCCGAGGTTACAGTAATCGCCGTATGCCGCGAACTGCAAAAGATCCAGAACATCAATCCCGAAAAGAGACGGGCATATAGTCCCGCTTCCGGCGGCAGATTGGCCAGTGACGCATCCCCCAGTCCGGCGGGCAGGAGATACGCGGCCAGGGTGATTCCGGCGACCGTATCCCCGCGCAGCCATGACAAACGATACTCTCGCAGCCAATGCCAGGCGGGAATCCACCGATACATTTTGGATGTGTCAGAAGTCATTTCACGCATCCTTTCGATTTCCGGCATTGCGTCAATTCTCGGTATAGACCCGGTAAGTATATTATTATTTACGCGTTTATCATTCCGGCAAGTCCCGAACTGTCCCGGCTTGCAGGGGATGTTGCGGGAACCAATGCCAAAATCCCTAAAAAAGAAGTTGAAATTGCTGTAAGTACTTGTGAATCAAGAACCAGGTTGTCGTGTCCCGATTTCCGCAATCCCTAATTATAATGGCGGATCAGGAATGATTTTCAGAAAACCTAAGTGGTAGGCCCAAATAATCTATCACGATAAATGAGGTAAAAGGATGCAAAAGAATCTTTAAAAAGTGACTTGTCGGAGCCGCCAGGCAAGAATATAAAACTATATCAAGAACATCCCAGACTACATTTGGAATTTCTTCCGATCAATTCCGCAATCGGTTTGGGAAAGCCCTTATTGGAAGGAACGTGCCATGAAAAAGACCGTGAAGAATCCTATTCTTTGGCTTCTGATTGTTTTGGGAATCTCCCCGCTGTGGGTGATTTCACAGGAAGCGAAAGAGGGTGCGGTGTTTAAACCGGAGGAGATTGAGCAGCTTGTTGCGCCGATCGCGCTGTATCCGGATTCGCTGGTTTCGCAGATTTTGATGGCCTCGACGTACCCGCTGGAGGTGGTCCAGGTGCAGCGATGGGCGGAACAGAACAAGGCTATCACGGGAGACGTTCTGACGGGGGCGCTGGAAAAGGAAAGTTGGGATCCGAGCGTCAAGTCGCTGGTGAATTTTCCGCAGGTGCTGACGATGATGAGTGAAAAACTGGACTGGACGCAAAAGCTGGGGGATGCGTTCCTCGCCCAGCAGAAGGATGTGCTGGATGCGGTTCAGCGGCTGCGGAAAAAGGCGCAAGACGAGGGCAATCTCAAGACGAACGAACAGCAGGTCGTCAAAGCGGAGTCGGATGTCATTGTGATCGAGTCTGCCAGTCCGGACGTGGTCTATGTGCCCGACTATGATCCGGTGGTAGTCTATGGGGCATGGCCTTATCCGGCGTATCCGCCCTATTATTACTATCCGCCCGGCTATGTGGCGGGATCCCACCTGCTTTCGTTCGGGATGGGAGCGGCATGCGGGGCGGCGTGGGGCTATGCGTGGGGGCACTGCGACTGGCATGGCGGAGATGTGGATATCGACTTTAATCAGAACAACAATTTTAATCGCAACATCGACCGGGGGAAATATGCCGAGCAATATAAGGGCCGCGGGCAGTTGGATCAGGCCGGCAAAGGAAAATGGCAGCATAATCCTGCAAACCGCAAAGGCGTTCCGTACCGGGACCAGGGGACCGCGCAGCAGTTCAACCGCGCCTCGACGTCGGATGCCGTCAAGTCCCGGGAACAATTTCGAGGCCGGGCCGAGCAGGGCCGTCAGGAGCTGGCCCGCGGCGGCGATGCCCAAAGAATCAGTCCTCGTCAGGATGGCGGTCAGCGGGGAAATGCCCAGGCGGGTAACAGGGCGGAAGGACGTGATGCCGCCAGCAGCCGTCCTTCGTCCAGCCGCAATAATGCGTTTCAGGATATGGACCGAGGGGGCCGATCGGCGAGGAATTCCAGCAATCGGGGACAGATGAGTCGTCAGAACATGTCTCGTCCCGCGGGCGGCGGGGGTCGCGGGGGAATGGGAGGCGGCCGCGGCGGCGGCGGGCGCGGAGGAAGACGGTAATTCTAGTAACGG
>CAZOTP010000299.1:0-4314 GCA_964582655.1 uncultured Pirellulales bacterium
GGGGGCTGTTGATCCTGCGTGGGTTATTGGCGGAATCCGAGCCATCGCGGCCCCGGTTTGTCATATCGTTTACGCGCAGAGTATGGCATCCAACGATCGTAAATAAAATCAGCTATAGGTGGTGCATACAATAATTTCGTATTTATTCCAGCCATTCACTGCTCATTGCAGCGAAGTCAAAGAGATCGACTTTGCAGTCATCCTTTGCAATGTCCGCCTGAAGTGTACAGCTTTCAGGATTACCGCTGCTGAGCCATTCCTGGGCCAATACCAAAAGATCGGCCATCTCAACATGGCAATCCCCCGTCAGATCGGCCCGCAATTTACACGGCACAGTAATGCTTGCGCTGCCGGAAGCGGTAACGAGGATCCCATCCCAAACTGCGTCGTATGCATAAACGCCGGTTGGAAGCGTGCTTTGCACCGGATGTTCCGCCACACCGTTTACATCTGTGATTGCCGTGTACTCGTCGGCAATTCCATTTCCATCGCTGTCAAACAGAAACGTTACTGTCTGTCCCACAATGGCAAGGCCGAGGCCGTTTTTTAATGTTGCGCGCAAGGTTCCTTCGGTTATCCCGCCATTCAGGACCAGCGTGACATTTTCGACGGTCAGCGCCGCTCCGTCGATGGCGTCACCTATGCCGTCGTGATCGCTGTCAGCCTGACCGGGATTATATGCGGTTGGTGCATTGTCGAATGCCATCGCCAGCGAATAATCGCCCAACGTCATCGGCTGTCCGTTGGCATTGACGAAATCCAGCAGGGTCATCCACATTGCCCAGCGGTCGGGATCGACCATATTGTTTTCGCGGTTCTCACTTCCGGTAACCGAACAATAGACCAGTCTTGGGAGGTCATTGCAATATCGTGTGCACCACTCGACTTCCTCGATCAGCCAGGTATTGAGCTGCCCGGTCTGTGTAATCGACTGCAGATACGCCTCATAGGTAGGATAGCCGTGCGGATCGGGATCCACCTGCAGGTCTGCGCTGGCGTGGAACATTCCAAATTGGTCGAACTGTTCGTGATGTGAACCTTCCGGCGTAAAGATGGAGCTGTTTTCTTCACCAATGTAGGCACTGAATCCCGGGTAGAACAGCCTGGCCGTTGCATCCCGGCTTATGGTATCCGATGTATTATACGGCGGAGCATAGCTGATCAAGAGATTTGCGGCATACGTCCAGTCCACTTTGGGTGAAGTTGCCGGATCAGCGCCGCTGTCCTGCAGCCACATGTCCAGATAATCCCCAAGCAAAGTTCGCTGACCGATTCGCAGATACTGGAACATCTCTTCGAGCGTAAATCCGCATGTCTCGCAGGCATAGAAGTTCCGGTCGGGCATATCCGCCCAGTCGCCCAGGAGGGTGTTGTTATTATGATAGGTACCATGCTGGCCGATCTCGAGGTTCGGATTACTCAGCCGGGCGTTGATCCATCGGATGGGATCCGTGTCGCCATACGCGTTCCACAGTTTTTTAGGGATCACCACCAGCGTAATGGGAGTGGACTTGCCCCCCGGCAGATCCGCAGGCACCTGATAGCCCGCGGTTGCAGGATCATCACCAATCCCGTTATAGCTGAAGTTTTTGTTTAACGCCCATTCCTCGGGCGTCAGAATCGCTCCGTCGGTCATGGTCTGGGTAAATTCATTTTGGAACGCCCGTCCCAGTGCGTCAATGCGGATGATGAAATGGGTATTACTGCTGGACCAGACGGCTTTCGCCGCCATTGCTTTTGCATACAGGGAGGGATCCAGAGGTCCATCGAAAATCCCGTCCAAATCGCTGTCTGTATTATTCAGGGGGTCGGACGCGTCGCCGCGGAGGTCGCCATCGCTATCGGTCTGATCCGGATTGGCAACAAAGGGGCTGTTGTCGGCGCCATCCAAAATTCCGTCATTATCATCATCCGGATCCGCCGGGTCTCCGATTCCATCCTGATCATTATCCAACTGGTCCAGATAATTGATCCCGCCGTCGTCATTCATGTTCAGGCGCGGGGCGTTTGCATGCAGTGGAGCATTGTCATAGAGATCGATAATCCCGTCCCCATCCGTATCGGTTCGGTTGGTCAGCAGTCCTGTCAAGACCGCTTCATAGTTGCCGAACACCACGTCAATAAACGTGTCCTGCACGGGATTGATATGCCCAACAGCCAGGCCTTTGGCGTCCGTGCCATTCTGGCCGATGATCCCGGCGTTCAGGAATTGGGGCCGATTGGAACCGTCCGTTCCCGTATTGAGCCATAAATCGACAGCGCCTTCCCATGTGCTGTCGGCACCGCCGCTGACGAAGTCCATCCATCCATCGCCGTTGAAATCTCCGCAGGCAATGGTTATGGGGGCAAAAACCGCATGGAGCTGGGCATAGGCGTAGGGGCGATTGGCGACCCGTTCAAATCGAATGGGAGCAAACGAACCCGTGCCGTTATTGCGGTACACATACAAATAGCCGGCCCGATCCGTAACCAGCAGATCCAGGTCGTTATCGTCATCCATATCCCCCAGGGCCAATCCGTACGCATGGGGGTACGATCCGGTAGTAGTCGGGGGATAATACGGCGGTGTTTCAGGATCTAAAATATCCTGTGCCGAAACGATGGTTTCGCCAGCGGCCCATTGCGGCTGACCGCTGGCGTTGTTGCCGGTATTGCGAAAGAGGATAATATCCGCCCGGGTATTCTCGGAGGCCGTGATATCGCCGGCGATGACATCCACGTCATTGTCCCCATCCACATCGCCGGAGGTAACGGCCGCACAGTCTGTACCGGCATCTCCTACGGTTACAATGCCGGCCTGCGGATTGGCGGAAGAACCGATTAATTGAAAAGTTCCGTTTCCATTTCCCAGATACAGATGGACTTGTCCATCATAGATGTTGGGAGCATAGTCCGCCGTCATTGTCAGTACAAAATCCATGTAGGCATCGCCATTGAAATCTGCTACAGACAATCCGTAGGCATTATTGTAGGCCTGATTGACAACTCGTCCGGCATTGGTAAAGCTACCGCTGCCATTTCCGAGAAAAAGAATCACATCCCCAATGGTTTGTCCGCTTATGATATCCGGTATCGTATCGCCATTGAAATCCGCCATCCCGACGCCGAATGCCCGAGTGGCAGAGGCGATCGATCCGATGGGAATCTGGGTAAAGCCCGGCTGGAGAACGTCCGCCCGGACAAAGGTCAAAAGACAGCAAAAAACAGAAACTGACAACGTTATACAATTCCATCGTAATTTCATAATAACACCTATCCGGTATGAAGGCCCCACCCCCGAATGAGATTGAATAACAAATAAACTTTGGATCCCGGGCTATGCGGGTTTGCATACAGGGACTCATTCCTGCGATATCCAAAGAGGATACACATTATCGCCTTCGGCGAATGGCAGTCAGAGAGCCCAAACCCAATAACACCAGCGTCATGGGTTCCGGCACGGCCACAAATTCCCACATCACACCGGCCGAGCGCATGGAAACAAACGTATTGCTATGGGTAACCTGGGTTACGGTATACGTTTCTCCTGCCGTCAAGAGCGCCTGGTCAGCGATCTTAAGCCATTTATTGTTGCCGCCGCTGATCACAGTGCCGGGCAGGAACGGACCCCACAGATTGGCAAGCCAATTTGTGCCACCGTCATTCATATCGATGTCTGTCCAAACGATATTCGAACCATCGCTGGTGATCGTAATATCACAGGTAGAGGTTACCGTGGTACTGGCGGGCCAGGTGATGTACACATTGTAATAGCCCGTTTGTCCGCCTTCCAGATTGGTCGAATAAAGGCCATTGCCGAAATACTGATATGCCGGTACAATCCAGTTGTCTGCATTTGTACCCGGCGTATAAGAGAACGTGTAGGTATCCATGACGGGAGCAACGGCGGTACCTCCGTATGCACTGTGTGTTGCGATAAGGCCGGGAGCAGTCCCTTTGGCTGTAGAATAAGAGGGAGTGCCGTTGCAGCTGAAATTACTGAATCCCCGCCCAGAAGAATGCGGCTCCACAATAAATGCCGCCTCCACACTTACTGAACCCGCAAAAATCAACAGTACAAAACCACAGAACAATTGCTTTTTCATGTTTCCTTCTCCTTTGCGCTTGCGTTCAGAAGCGCGTGTTACGTTACTATGGCATTTTAATTTCGCTTGCAACTCCTTGCTTTGCAAGACCATGTTGCATGACACAGCTAATTTTTGATACGGTTGCTAACGGGATTATCTGAAAAAGCGCCAACAAATTGATTCTATCTTTCCCGTAAGCGTTCACGCGGTTTTGCCCGCATAGGTTGTTGGATATATTAGTGATGTC
>CAZOTP010000300.1:0-4313 GCA_964582655.1 uncultured Pirellulales bacterium
CCCCGAGATGCGGCCCGCCCCGCCGCGCCAGCCCCCGCCGAACCGCTTCCCGCCGAAGGAAAACATCGGCAGGGCCGACGACACGTCTCTCTGGAAGAGGAATCCACCGAAGGCGAAGGCAAAGGCAAACGCCGCAGCGCCCGGCATCGCAGCGGACGACGGATGCAGGATCCCGTTGCCAATATCCATGGCCGGCATGAATGGGGGGATCAGGACCTCCTGGAACGTCAGGAACGCCTCGCCGGCGCTTCAGGCCGCAAACTGCGCACCCGCGAAAAACTCATGGCCCAGGGCGAAGTCGCCGGCGCTCCGGGAACCGCCGGCTATGTCAAACCCTCCCGCATCGAAAAGGCCGTTGTAAAACAGCCGATTATGATAAAAGATTTGTCCGCCGCCATCGGCGTCCGAACCGGCGACATCCTCGGAAAACTCATGCAAATGGGCGTCATGGCGACAATCAATGACCGAATTGAAAAAGCATCCGCCGAAATGATCGCTCTCGAATACGGCATCGAGCTGACTGTCGAGGAGCAAATCCCCCTTCTCCAGCAGCTTCAGGCGGAATTTGACAGGGAAATTCCCGAAGAAGACCTCAAGCCCCGCCCGCCCGTCGTGGCGTTTCTCGGACACGTGGACCACGGCAAGACCTCTCTGCTCGACCGCATCCGACAGGCCAACGTCGTCCAGGGCGAAGCCGGAGGCATTACCCAGCACATCGGTTCGTACCTCTATGACGACGGAAAACGCCGCGTAACCTTCCTCGACACCCCGGGCCATAAAGCCTTCACCGCCATGCGGGCACGCGGCGCGAACATGACCGATATTGTCGTGCTCGTCGTTGCCGCCGACGACGGCGTCATGCCCCAGACCGAGGAAGCCATCAACCACGCCAAAGCCGCCGGCGTACCCATCGTCGTCGCGCTCAACAAGATCGATCTGCCTTCCACCAATGAACACAAGGTCCTCGGCGAATTGGCCGCCAAAGACCTCGTCTCCTCCGCCTGGGGCGGCTCCACCGAAGTCGTCCGCACCAGCGCCGTTACCGGGGAAGGCATTGAAGATCTGGTCGAACACCTCGATTACGTCGCCGAACTTCACAATCTCCGCGCCAAATCCGACGGACCCGCGACAGGCTGGGTCATCGAAGCCGAAATGACCACCGGACAGGGTGTACTCGCCCGTCTGCTGATCAAACAGGGCAGTCTCAAACCCGGCGATATCGTCGTCAGCGGAAAAAGCTGCGGAAAAGTCCGAACCGTCCTTGACGCCCAGGGCCGTCGGCTCAAGGAAGCCGGCCCTTCGACCCCCGTCGAAATTACCGGACTCGACGAGGTGCCCCGCGCCGGTGATCGTTTCTTCGTCGTGGACAGCATCACCCGGGCCGCCGAAATCGCGCAGGAACAGAAAAACGCCGAACGCGAAAAGGAACTCTCCCAGCGCAAGCAGATTACCCTCGAAAATCTCTTCCAGGAAATCTCCGCCGGACAGGTCAGGGAACTCAACGTCATCGTCAAGGCCGACGTCCAGGGGTCCGTCGATGTGCTCACCCGGACGCTCATGGAGCTGAACACCGCCGAAGTCGCCGTCCGCGTCCTCCACGCCTCCGTAGGCGGAATCACCGAAAGCGACATCCTTCTTGCCGAAGCCTCCAACGCCGTCGTCATCGGTTTCCACGTCTCCATGGAGGAACACGCCCGAACCCTCGCCGAAACCTCCGGCGTCGAAGTTCGCCTCTACAAGATCATCTACCAGATCAGCGACGACATCCGAAAGGCCCTGGAAGGCATGCTCTCCCCCCAGGAACAGGAAAAAGTCTCCGGCCACGCCGAAGTCCGAAACCTCTTCCGCATCTCCCGACTGGGCGTCATCGCAGGCTGCTATGTCACCGACGGCTCCATCAAGCGGAGCGCGCAGGCCCGCCTCATCCGCGACGGCATCGTCATTCGCGACACCATCGCGATCGAATCGCTTCGCCGAAACAAGGACGACGTCACCGAAGTCCGAAACGGACTGGAATGCGGCATCAAACTGGCGGAATTCGATGATCTCAAAACCGGCGACATCATCGAAACCTTCGAAATCGTGCGGGTCGGCCGAACGCTGCCGCCCATGACAAACTGACGGACGGGCCCTCCGAATCCCGGAGGGTTCGCGGCAAAACATGCTGGTTGGCATTTTGCAATTACAGATAAGCGTATTTGACGCCATGAATCTCAAGGACAAGCGACGAGTGATTCTCAGCCTCAAAGACCGCATCCGAAACACCTTCAACGTCTCGGTCGCGGAGGTCGATCTGCAGGACAATATCCGAAGCGCCGTGCTCGGCGTCGCCATGGTCGCCAACGAAAGACGGTTCCTGGATTCCGCCCTCAGCCGGATCGTCGAGTTTGTCCGAAAAATCCCGACCCTCAACCTTATCGATTATCATATGGAAACGGTGTAAATCCGAAAATGGCCTCTCGAAGACTCGAAAAAATCGCGCATGCCATTCAAAGCATCCTCGGACCGATGCTCCAGAATCAGATCTCAGACCCCCGCGTCCGAGGCATCATCAGCATCACACGCGTCAATGTCGCCGCGGACCTTTCCATCGCCAAAGTCTATCTCAGCTTCCTGGGACTCGATGAAAAACAGCAGCAGCTCGCCATGCAGGGAATTACCCACGCCGGCGGCTTTCTGCGGCATAAGCTCTCCGACCACCTCACCATGAAAACCTGCCCCTACCTGCGGTTCTACCTCGATTCCTCCCTAAAAAAAGAACTCGAAATCCTGCAGATTCTCCACAAGGTCGCCGCCGAGCGAAACGCCGACGATCGGCAGCAGGATGCCTCCGAAACCCCCTTGGAACCGGAATCCGACGATGAAGAATAGCAGCGAATATCTCGCCCGTATCAATAAATTATACAATCGCGTCGCGCGGGAATATGGCGCCGCCGCCTCGTCCGAAATCACCGATGCGGTAAGGGAAATGGTCCTCGCCTGCCTCTGCGAATACACCTCCCAGCAGCAGGCCGAAAAAATCCTCCATCGACTCATGCAGGAATTCGTCGATCTCAATGAGATGCGCGTCTGCCGCCCCGGCGAAATCGCCGATGTCATTCAGCCCGCTCTGCCCCAGGCCGATGCCGTCAGTGAAAATATCCTCCTCCTCCTGCGAAGCCTTTATGAACAGGCCGACACCCTCACCCTCGAGGAACTTCCCGACAAGGGAAAAAAAGAAATCAAATCCCTTCTCGACAAACTGGAAGCGGTATCCCCCTTCGTCAAGGCCCGGATTCTGCTGCGGGCCCTCGGCATCCACGCCTTTCCCGTCAACCAGGCCAAGATGGACATGTTTCGCGCCGAAGAGGCCATCGATCCCGACGCCGATGCCGCCGCCGTGCAGGCCTTTCTGGAACGGAATATCCCCGCCGGAAAAACGCTGAAAATGTACGCCGCGCTCCAGTATTACGCCGATCATCGAAATGCCGCCGGCGCCGAACCGTCCCGGCCCTCCCGGAAAACCAAAACCCCCAAATCCGAAAAACCGGCGAAAGCCGCTCCCAAAACCGTTAAAAAAAAGAAAACCAAACCCGTCAGTTGATTGCCCCGGAGCTTCTCCCGTGAATAAATTGAAAATCGGTTTACCCAAAGGCAGCCTGCAGGATTCCACCTTCGATCTCTTCCGCCGCGCCGGATTCCAGATCCAGCTCTCCTCCCGCAGCTACTTCCCCTCCATCGACGACCCCGAACTCGATGTCGTCATGTTCCGCGCCCAGGAAATGAGCCGTTACGTCGAAGACGGCGTCCTCGACGCCGGCCTCACCGGCTACGACTGGATCTGCGAAAACAATTCCGACGTCGTCGAAGTCTGCGAACTGGTCTATTCCAAGGCCACCTCCAAGCCCGCCCGATGGGTCCTCGCCGTCCCCAACGAAAGCAGCGCCCAAAAAGCCGAAGACCTCGCCGGCGGCATCCTCGCCACCGAACTGGTCAACGTCACCAGACAGTATTTTGCCAAAAAGAACATCGACATCAAAGTCGAATTCTCCTCGCGCGCCACCGATGTCAAGGCCCGCATGCTCGACGGCATCGTCGAAATCACCGAAACCGGCTCCAGCCTCAAGGCCAACAACCTCCGCATCATCGATGAACTCATGACCAGCACCACCCGTCTCATCGCCAACAAAACCGCCTGGCAGGACCCCTTCAAACGCGAAAAAATCGAGGCCCTCGCCCTCCTCCTTCAGGGCGCCATCGAAGGCCGCGAGAAAGTCGGCCTCAAAATGAACCTCCCCTCCGAAACACTCGACGCCGCCGTTAAACTCCTTCCC
>CAZOTP010000301.1:0-4269 GCA_964582655.1 uncultured Pirellulales bacterium
GGATGCCCCCCCGCCCCGCGCCTCCCGACCGGATCGCCGCCCACCGCGTGCTCATAATGCAGTTGGCAATCGTGATATCCTTGACACCCCGGTCATGCGACAAAGGCTGAAAGCAGATGCAGTCATCCTCGCACAGCAGCGTGCAGTCGGAAATATGAACATTCTCCGACGCCATCAGATCGATTCCGTCCCCATTTCCGTGAGCACGGTTAGTTATGCTCACTCCATGTACCCGCACTCCCGAACACCGGTAAAAATGCAGACACCATGCCCCCGCGTTCCGCAGATTCACCCCCTCAAACGCGATGTTCCCGCATTCGTAAAATCGAAACAACATCGGCCTCTCCGGTTTGATACCGTCCGTACGCCAAGACGGAAACAAAATCCCCTGCCCGTCAATCGTCCCGGAACCCGTAATCCGAATATCCTTCTCCCCTTCCGCATAAAGCAAACACTTGTCAATCTGATCTTCTGCGTTGAATCCGCATCGGTGGACTTGTGTGGAATACTGCGCCAGATCCGGAGTTCCCAGAATCGTCGCTGACCCCTCTAGGTGCAGGTCCACATGGCTTCGCAAAAACAGCGTCCCCGTCAGATATGTACCCGGCCCCACATACACCATTCCCCCTCCGTTCTTGGCGCATGCGTCAATCGCACCCTGAAACGCCGCTGTATCCAACTGTTTCCCGTCTCCCGCCGCGCCAAAGTCGCGAACAGAGTATTGCAGCGGAATAACCGCGTTCGGCTCCACGATCAACCGAGCGGATAATAGGATCATCCCAACCCACGCCGCAGAAAGAACAGATAAACGAAACATAGATAGCTTCTCCATCACGGACGCGCCCCATTCTCATAAACCGTCGTTTCAACAAGCAGCGGCGTTCCGAAATACGCCGCCCCCTTGCCCGCCACGTCCATCCGAAGAATCCAGTGATTTTCAAACCGCCCCGCACGCACACCCGCATAGCGCACTGTCCGCGTTATCGTTTGTCCCGGCTCCACATTCGCACCGCCGGCAAGTTGAATTTTCGACAGCCTCCCCTCATCCTGAACCCCCCAAAGCTGCGTGGAAACCAGATAAAACTGTACCGCCGAATCCGCTTTGCCAATCTCCCAGGTTTTCGATCCGGTATTCCGAAGCGTAATCGTCACGTCTCGCGACTCCCCTAAACGCAATTGCGCCGGCACGGTATGCTCCGCAATCTCCGCATCCCAGAAACGGGGCGAAGAAAGCGCCTTGGCGTTATCTTCATTGGAAAACCTGCTTTTTTCGCCCTCTCCGTCAATCGCCGCAACCTGATAATAATACGCCTGATCCCGCATCGGCGGCTCATCGATATACTCCGTCCCCTTTACCTTCGCCAGAAAAGTAAAGGGTTTCTCAAAACCATCCGCGCGATACACCTCATACATAAGACCATCCTTCTTTCGTTCCGGCGCAAACCACTTCAGCCGCACGTGCCCCACCTCCCGAAACGCAACCAGCTTGCGTGGCGAATCCAGATCCTTCACCATCGCCGAAAGGGCAATCGCCGGACCAAACCATTGCTTGCCGTCCTCCCGCAAACGTACAAAATGCGTCACATACCCCTTTTCTTCTGCCGCGGGGAATTGAACCGCAAGCGAAATCCTCTCTCCCGGCTTCACATCGTCCCGCAGCTTGCAGGACCAGTTCGCAAGCGTCGAATCCTCGCTCGCCAGAACAATCTTTTTCGCCTTCCAAACCGCCGTTCCCGTATTCCGCAAAACCACAACCCCCTCGATCGGCTTTCCAACTTCGCCCGCCATAATCCCCGCATTACGATCACTTACCGCGTCCCACATCGGCTGATCGCGTCCCACCGTCACCGTCGTAAAACCGGAAACAGAACCGAGATTGATATCAACCCCCTCCTTCGTGATTTCCGCATTCAGGTTTTTTTGCCAGTTGACCTGACGCTCCCCATTAAGAAAGTTGATGCTCTCGTTTTTCGCCTGAATCGAAAGTTTCGTCCCCGCACCCCAGCCGGTCTTGGTTACATCAAGATGAAATTCGCCGGCCCCCTGCGCTTCATTCTGCAGCAGAACCACGCATCGGTCCTGTGTACGCAGATACGTCGCCAGCGCGCGAATATCGTTCATTGTATCGGATAGCGTCAACGGTACGCGCACCGCCTCCCCTCCCGGCGGCGACGCCTGCGCCCAATATTTGTACACCTGCCAGATCGGATGATACGGATCCGCCGCAGGCGACGTCCACCCCGGCTGAAGATCGAATTTCTTCCCCTCCGGACTCTCATATCGCGCAACAATATTCGTCCCCGCTATCTTATTCCCTTCCGGCCAGATCCCCCACCAATCCTGGTACTTCCGAAGCCCCCAGCGCCAGCTCCACCCGCAACCCGGCGCAAACTCCGCCCCCCAAAACATAAACTTCGTTCCGCCAAGCCGGAAAAACGTCCCCAGCGATTCATTGCATCGCCACGCCTGCCCCTCTTCCGAAAGCGCAGGCTGCTTCTCAACGTCATAATTCGGATCCCACCGAGGCGGTGCCCCCTTCACCTCGGAACTGTCCGCCGCCCACTGGAACGAGCTTTCCCCGCTTCCAATCTCCACGTCCCGCTGTCCCACTTCATCCAGCGCTTTGCGGATCGAGCTGTAATAGTTCGTTAAACCATGATACGGATCCGCCCCTTTGATGTCCGCAAAGAAATTCATGGGAATATCATCATAAAACCCAAGACAAGCCTTCGCATGATACCGTACCCACTCATCCAGCGATTCCCGCGATTTCGAAGGCGTCGCGCCAGAAATGCTGATCAGCGTTCCAGGATCAACCCGTTTAAACGCACGATATCCCCCTCGGTAGATCTCCGCTACATGCTCAATCGGCGCACCTTCCCAGAAACCCTCCAGATCATTCGCCTCCCCCTGCAAATGCCACAACGCCACCTGCCCCCGGTACCGACGCCCCAGCAGGTCGCACAGATGAATCCAGTCATCTACATCCACCGGACCGTGCCCCAAATCAATTTTCTTCTCCCAATCCTTATTATTCGTCCACCACGTAGTATGGCACAAATCGATTTTCACCTTCATCCCCCCTTCCAGGCACGCCCGGAGTATCGCATCCATCTCATCCAGCCCCTTCTCATCCCCCTTATAGCGCTCAAACTCATGCCACCAGTGCCAGAAATCCGCATACGACATGCATGCAATATCTTCGGGCATGTATCGAAAGTAATCCCAGATCGTCGGAAATGCATCGGCAAACGATTCCTTCGCCGGAACCGCATCCTGCCGACCGCCTATAAAATGTATCCCCAGTGCCGCGCTGCCATGACTCATCTGCCCGGACTGTCCGTACGCACCCGCTCCGCACCCCAGAACAATCAAAATAACATAACAAAACAAATGTGTCGCTTGTTTCTGCATTACATTCTCTCTTGCATCACGTTCCTGATAGTTTCTTAGTTTTGATATTTTATTTCTCCGCTACAACCATCGAGTGGAGCTTGATCGGCGGCACTTCCACTCTCATCCCCGCCGCCGTCTCCGTCAACTTCAAGGAAATATTCTCCGGCTGCAAGGTCGCCTTCCGAATCAACGGGTCCTGAAATACCACCCCAATCCCCGAGACCGGGATCACTTCCTCACGCATCGAGGAATTGCCCTCCGGCAGTGCCCGGTTCGTGGTCGTATTCAGCTCATTCAGCAAATGCACAATCACCTGCTTTCCTCCTTCCCGCTGATAAAACGTCGCCGCGATGCACATCGGTGCCTCCACCAAAACCGAAGGCCCCGCCGAACCCGCCGCCCACCGAATCGCATTTACAAGCAGCTTCCGTTCATACGGGTAGGGGGTCACAAAATAACTCTGCCCGATGTCCGCCGCAAAATAGACGCTCCGCCCCTTTTCCGCCTGGTTCAAAACCAAGAAAGGCTTCACCCCTTCCGGCAATTCACCGCGGTTTGACCCTGCCGAACCCGTCCGTATTTGCTCCGTCACTTTATCGCTCGGCCCGCGATACGCTACCGCTTGTGCGTTTCCGGTAATACGCACATCGGTGCACAAACCGATATAATCCAGAGTCTGCATCTCCACGCGATAATTCCCCGCGATCACCGGATCGCGCGTAATCGCATGGTCCAGCAAACCCACGAAAATCGGATGCGGATAATCCGGCCATCGAGCCGTGTGATTCGCCGATCCCTCGTACTGAACCCCCAGCACACCGATCAGCGCCACATAATTCCGCCGGTACCCAACGGACTCCATAAGAGAAGACA
>CAZOTP010000302.1:0-4256 GCA_964582655.1 uncultured Pirellulales bacterium
GTTGTGGGGGGGGAGATTGTGGATTCGCAGAATTGTGCGCTGGGGAAGGGGCCAAGCCCCAGGGAGCTGTTTACGCGGCACTGGGGACGGGCGGTGATTCGGGCAGGCGGCGAGGAGGTCGCGGTCTATAGCGCCCATTTGTGGCCCTATGGGGAGGGGGTTGACGGGCGGGAGGTGACGGAGATTCTGGCGGTGATGGAACGGGATATGCAGCGGAACCGGTCGATTTTGTTTCAGGGGGATTTGAATCATACACCAGCGGGGGCGGAGTATGCGCGGTGGCGGGGGGCGGGGCTGATCGATGCGTTTGCGGCGAAGGGGACGGGGATCGAGTTTACCTGCTGCGATCCGGATACGCGAGCGACGCCGGTCCCGAAGGAGCGGATCGATTATATCTGGACGTTTGGGCCACTAGCGGGGCGATTAGAGAATTGCCGGGTGCTTTTCGAGCGGTCGTTTCGGTCGCATCCGGAGGATCCGATGGCGTTTGCGCTGAGCGATCATCTGCCCATCATGGCGACGTTTACAATTGCGTAGATATGGAATCGTTAAGAAATAACAGATTGGAGCGGCGATGGAATTTGGCGTGAGTGAAGCGAAGCAGATGGAATTGCAGAGGCGGATGGAGGGGTGCGGGCTGCGGGAGGAGGATTTGCAGGAGGAATTCGTACGGAGCGGCGGGCCCGGGGGGCAGAATGTGAACAAGACGGCGACATGCGTGGTGCTGACGCATGAGCCGACGAAGCTGAAGGTGAAGATGCAGAAGGACAGGCAGCAGGGGATGAACCGGTTTTACGCGAGGCGGCGGATGTGCGAGCTGCTGGAAGCAAAACTGCTGGGCAAGGA
Source organism: uncultured Pirellulales bacterium (assembly GCA_964582655.1). Lineage (GTDB taxonomy): Bacteria > Planctomycetota > Phycisphaerae > Sedimentisphaerales > SM23-30 > CAZOTP01. The sequence goes on from CAZOTP010000302.1 coordinate 847, forward strand.
TAGTCCGCTGGAGCAGGAGCGGGAGAAGATCCGCAGGCAGAAGCAGCGTCGGCGGAGGCGGAGCCGGAAGAAGAAGGAGGAATAATCCGTTTTGGAAACTATTGAGATCGCCACGTCGGGCTCGCGCCCTCCTCGCGATGACATTCCAATCCCAAGCCAAGAAAATGAGAAACTTTCCAGAGAGGATGAGGGCTGATTTTTTTATTGCCTGGGGGGATGGCGGGGGGTAGAGTACGCGAAATTTACGATACTCAGGAAAGGAACGATGCGATGGCCAAGGCGATCCAGTTGTACTATCGGAATGCGATGAAGGAAGCGGTGGGGGCGAAGCACGGGCTGACGAAGAAGGATCTGGCGGGATTGAAGGGGGCGATTGCGAAGATTACGAAAAAGCTGAACGAGGAGCGGCTGCCCTACCGGGATTTGCCGTATCAGACGGCGAACTGCGCGAAGATTCAGAAGCTGGCGAATTCGCTGCGGGGCAAGTATGAGAATCTGGTGGTGCTGGGGATCGGCGGGTCGGCGCTGGGAAATATTGCACTGCAGACGGCGCTGAACAGCCCGATGTACAATCTGCAGAAGGACCGGAAGGGGCCCAGGCTGTTTGTGATGGACAATGTGGATCCGGTGCAGTTCGGAGATCTGCTGGATTTTCTGGGCGGGCAGCTCAACCGGACGCTGTTCAATGTAATCAGCAAATCGGGCAAGACCGCGGAGACTGCGGCGCAGTACCTGACGATCTGCGAAATGCTGCGGAAGAAGCTGGGACCGACGAAGTATAGGAAGCAGATCCTCGCGACGACGGATGCCACGAGCGGGACGATGCGGGAGATTGTGGACCAGGAGGGGTATGTGTCGCTTCTGGTGCCGGACGGGGTGGGCGGGCGGTTCAGCGTGCTGAGCGATGTGGGGCTGTTCGGCGCGGCGATGTGCGGGATCGATATCCAAGGACTGCTGGCGGGTGCTCGGGCGATGGATGCGAGGGTGAAGACGGGGACTCTGTTGAAGAATCCGGCGGCGCTCTATGCGGCGATCCAGTATTGTTTTTACCGGAAGGGGAAGAATCTGTCGGTGATGATGCCGTACAGTTACCAGCTCAAGGATTTGTCGGACTGGTTCCGGCAGTTGTGGGCGGAGAGCCTGGGGAAAGAGAATGATCTTAAGGGCCGTCGGGTGAACGTAGGGCCGACGCCGATCAAGGCGCTGGGGGCGACGGATCAGCACAGCCAGGTGCAATTGTACCGCGAGGGGCCGAACGACAAGGTGTTCACGTTCCTGGAAGTGGGGCGGTTCGGGAGGGATGTGAAAATCGGCAGCGCGGGAAAGGTGAAGGATCTGGCGTACCTGAGCGGGCAGCCGATGAGCAAGCTGATCAACTGCGAGAAGCAGGGTACGGAGTATGCGCTGCTGCAGTCGGAGAGGCCCTGTTTGACCATCCGGTTCCCGGAGATTTCGGCCTCGACGGTGGGGCAATTTATATACTTCTTCGAGGTGGCGACCAGCTACATGGGCGAGCTGCTGGGGATCAACACCTACGATCAGCCGGCGGTGGAGCTGGGCAAGGTGGCGACGTTCGCGCTGATGGGGGATAAAAAATACCGGGATCTGCTGAAGAAGATTCAGCCCGGCACAAAGATTCAGAAATCATATCTGATTTGAATGAATGCAGGCCTGTGAGTATGGATGCCAAACGCAGCGGGACGGGCTTCGGCCTGATTTTCGACATGGACGGCGTGCTGGTGGATACGGGCGAGCATCACAAGCGGTCGTGGTTTGCGCTGGCGGAGCGGGAAGGGTGGCGGATTACGGAGGAGCAGTTCTGGCAGACCTTCGGGATGCAGAATCCGCAGATTATCCCGCTGCTTGCGAACCGGAGCTATACGCCGGAGCAGATGCGGGAGCTGGGGGAGTGGAAGGAAGAGCGGTGCCGGGAATTGATCGCAGGGGGATTGGGGCTTCTGCCGGGCGTGAAGCGATTGATCGAGGGGAGCAGGCGAGCGGGATTCCGGGTGGCGGTGGGCAGCTCGGGGCCGCGGGCGAATGTGGAGATGATCGTGCGGGCGACGGGGATCGCGAGTCTGTTTGACGCCTTGATTACTGGGGATGATGTTTCACGAGGCAAGCCGGCGCCGGATACGTTTTTGAAGGCGGCGGAGAAGCTGGGGCTGGCGGCTTCGCGGTGCGTGGTGGTGGAGGATGCGGTGCAGGGGGTGGATGCAGGCAAGGCGGCGGGGATGAAGGTGATTGCGGTGACGAATACGCGAACGCGGGAGGATTTGCGGCAGGCGGACCGGGTGGTGGACAGCCTGGAAGAAATTTCCGCGAAGGATGTTTTGGAACTGCTGCAATAGCAGGCGGCACCCTGGTATCGGTCTTTTGCGTAACAGGGGCGTTTTTTGTGATTTACAGACAGAGCTTTGAGCCGGAGGACCTGTTTCATGCCCATATCGGGGGGATGGACGCCTTTGCGCGGGGATTGAAGATTGCCGCGGCGATTCGCAAAGACGGCGTGCTGGCGGATTTTGTGAAGAACCGCTACGGTTCGTGGGACATCGGGATCGGAGCGGAGATCGAGGCGGGGCGGAAGGACTTCCTTTCGCTTTCCGAATATATGCTGGGGAAGGGGGAGATCCGCCCGAATGCATCGGGGCGGGTGGAAATGCTGGAAAATCTGATAAACGAATACATTCGCTGAGTTGAAACGCTGAGGAGATCGCGAGGATGGAGACGGTCACTCTGAATTTCTGGGACTGGGTGACGATTATCGTATTTCTGGCGGGAACAGTCGGCATCGGATTGTATTTTACGAGGCGGGGCGGGAAGGACCTGGTTTCGTATTTTGTTTCGAACCGGTCGCTGCCGTGGTATATCGCGGGGGTATCGATCATCGCGACGAATTTCGCGTCCGATACGCCCTTGTGGGTGTCGAGCCTGGTGCGGCAGTACGGGATCCAGACGATCTGGCAGTACTGGGCGCCTCTGATCGGGGGTGCGCTGTGCGCGGTTCTGTTTGCGCGGCTGTGGCGGCGGATGGGGGTGATTACGGACATAGAATTTCTGGAACTGCGGTATCAGGGGCGTACGGCGGCGATTCTGCGGTTCTGGCTGGGGGCGTCGGGCGCGATGATTATCTGCCCGCTGATCATCAGCTGGGTGACCAAGGCGATGGCGACGATTGCGCAGGAGGGGATGGGGATCCCGCCGGAGTATCGGGCATGGACGACGGCGGCGGTGCTGGCGATCGGTCTTCTGACGTGCGTCTTTTCGGGTTTGTACGGAGTGGTCTATACGGATCTGATTCAGTTTCTGGCGGCGTGGATCGGGACGATTTCGCGGGCGGTGCTGGCGGTGGACCGCGTGGGGGGGCTTTCGTCGATGCTGGAGCAGCTTGGGGCAATGCCGAACTGGGG
>CAZOTP010000303.1:0-4224 GCA_964582655.1 uncultured Pirellulales bacterium
ATGACTCAAATCCCCCCACGCATACACCTGGTACACATCGCTAAACTCGCTGATTTTCTGGATTCGAACCGGATTATGCGGAATCGGGTCCTCCACCCGCTCCGGCCCATACCCCTGGTACGGAAGCTCCATATCCCCCCGGCCGATACTCGAAATCCCCCGCTCACCCGACATCGGATTGAACAGCCCGTCCGGAACCATCAACTTCTGCTCCTTCGCCCACTCCCGCAGAATATCGATAATCGGATCCTCCATCAGCTCCTCATTTCCCCCGCCGTATATCACCACGCTCGGGTGTCTCCGGCACGCCCGCAGAATATCCCGCCACTGCTCCATCCCCGTTCCCATGCTCGGCGCTTCGATCTGAATCAGAATCCCCAGTTCATCCGCCGCCTGCAGGTAAGGCTCCGAAGGCACCTGCGTATGAAACCGAAGCCAGTTGTATCCGATTTCCCGGTACCTCCTCAGAGATTTCCGGTAGGATTCTATATCGATAGGAGGGGTACACGTCTCCGGATAATACGACTCTTCACAAATCCCCCGCAAAAAAATCGGCTCCCCGTTCAATCGCAGCTTTCGCCCGTCCACCGTCAGCCGCCGCATCCCGAATCGCTGGCGATATAGATCCGTCTCCTTCCCGCCCGCCGTCAACCGAAGTTCGATCTCGTACAGCTTCGGCGTCCGGTCCGACCACACCTGCAATCCAAGCGTCCCCGTTTTCCATCGCACTGTCCCTCCGTCCACCGCCGTTTTCCCGCTGCCCATCACCCGTCCGCTTGCCGGGTCCATCACTTTCCAGGCCATCTGGCTTTCCCCAGGCACATCCCCCTCCGCCGACGCCTCCCATCGAAGTTCCTCCCCCTCCCGATACACATACAAATCCGTGATCCGCGCCGCCCCCGACACCTTCAGATGCACCTTCCCGAAAATCCCCGAACTCGATCCCTTCCATCCGCGTACCCGCATCCCCCCGCTGCTGTACGCCGTATTGTCCACGGCGATCTGAATCTCGTTCGGCTTTCCGTACGCCAGATCCTTCGACAAATTCACTTCCCACGCCGTGCACTGCCCCTGATGAAGAAACACCTTCCGCCCGTTCACATACACCTTCGCTTCCGCCACCACGTATGCCGAATGAAGAACCACCTGCCGACCCTCCCACTCCGCCGGCACATCGAGAGTCTTTCGATACCATCCCGCTCCTATGATATAAGGCAGCGTCGCATCCGGCATCTGCGTCTCATACGGATATTGAAGCGGCTCAGACGGACTGAACCGCACATCCTCCCAAAGCCCCTTCGCCTTCTCCGCCGGCAGCGCATCGTCCCAGCATCCCGGCACGGGCATCTTCATCCGGTATCGATCCGCCCCCGGCAGCTCATCCCCCGGATTGGGCATATACGCAAAATCCCACTCGCCCGACAAATCCACTTCCGTCACCGCGCCCTCCGCCCCCAGCGCTTCCGGCATAAATCCCCTCGCCGATAAAACCAGCAAACACGCAGGTAAAATCAAAAATACATAGGGTTTCCTCATATCGTTTCATCGTCCTTTCAGTCCATCATCCGCCCTCCCGCCAAACCAAAATCCTTGAGTTTCCGGCAAATACACGATCCGCAGCATCCGGCCTTATGTCCTTTACGCTTTGTTCACGAGGCACAGGCTTTCTGAAGATAAAATTCCGCGACCTTTTCCACCGCGCGGGCCATATCGTCGATATCCCGATCGGTGTAAAATTCGTTGATGTCCAGATTGATCGTTTCCTCAAACGCCTTTTCCGCGACCGGGCATAATCCGTCCGGATACGATACATCCGTGCCAAACTCCCGATTGACGAATGGATGCGCACTGCTTGGAAACGCCGAACGGTTCCGAAACAGATCATACTGATATTCGCACATCCCCCCGGTAATCATGTGAGGCTTGTTCGGAATCCCTTCCGCCGCCAATGCCCGCGAAAACTCCCCCAGAGAAACTCCCAGCCTTTGGAGATCCACCCGGAAGAGAAATAAAAAGTACGTGTGGCGGCACCCCGCCGGAATGGCCTGCGGACAAATGCCCGGAATCTGCCGCAACCTCCGCGTCAGCTCATCGCCCAGCCGCCGCCGCATCTGAATGATCCATCGCAGTTTGGCCAGTTGCGCCAGAGCAACGGCGCCCTGCAGTTCCGTCATCTGGTAATTCGGAGCCAGAAAAAACGGATTCCTCTTGCCCCCTTCCCGGTCATAGCACTTGTCCAGGAAAAGAGACGCCGTCTTGCGCAGGCCGTCCTCATTCGTGAGAACCATCCCCCCCGATCCGCAGGTGATATGTTTGAAATGATTCAGGCTGAACGCGCTGATTCGGCCCATCGTGCCCGCCATCCGCCCCTGGTATTCACAGAGATATGCCTGGGCGCAGTCTTCAATCACAGGCAAATGATGCTGGTTCGCGACAGCCAGAATCGCATCCATGTCCGCCGCCAGACCGGAATGATGCACGACCAGAATCGCGCCCGTTCGCCTGGTAATTCGCTGCTCGATGCTAATCGGGCTCATATTATACGTATCCGGGTCGATATCGGCAAAAACAGGGATCAGATTCTGATACAGGATTCCCGTCAGGCTGCCCATATCGGTGATGGCGCTGGTAATCACCTCCGTCCCCGGCGGAAGCATCAGCGAACCTACGGCAATATGCACCGCCGCGGTCCCCGAAGAGCACGCCACGCAATGCTTCATCCCATACAGCTCCGCAAACTGCGTTTGAAACTCAAAGACCTTCTTCCCCATGAAATAAAACAGCACGTCATTGTCAATGACCTCCAGAAGCTGCTTTTTCTCCTCCTCCCCAAATCGTTTCCCTTTTCCAAACGGTGTGGTTTTGGTCTTCGGTCCGCCGTGAATGGCCAGGATATTCATTTCTGTACTCCTTCCCAGCGATCGACCGGCGGCAGAACGGCGATACGGACCCGCTTCTCCGCATAATGCCACTCCGGTCCGCCGTCGGTTCGATACGAACTGTAACACAACAGAATGGTGCCATTGCTCAATTCGTTTGCTGCTCCGGCATCGATTTTAAACACGTTCTTGCTTTGCGGAATCGCATGCAGCGTGTACGTTTTGCCCTCGAACGTTTTTGGATCATGCAGCCACACCTCACAACTGACGTTCCCCGGATCCGCCCGTCGATAGATCGCCAGCATATGCCCGTTTTTCAGCAGCGTAATTCCCGGCTGATGCCCCGGCGCCTCCCGGGCGAATTTCACCTTTGTCCAGGTCCGTCCCGCATCGGAGCTGCGAAAAATCACCAGGCCGCGAGGGGTAACCGTTTTGCCGTCCAGCGGCTCTTTTCGATCATCCCGGCAGTACATCTGAAGGGTTTGTCCCTCGGCCAGAATAGCCGCCTCTGAAAGATCATGACTGATATCCATGACGGTGGAAACATAGACCCAGCTATGCCCCTTGTCTTTACTGTGAAAGACATCAATCACTTCCACGGATTCTTTTTTGCCGCCGAACTCCGCCGGGGGATTTTTTAACGGCTCGCCACGGCACGCCGTCATGACCAGCGTTTCGTCGGCCAGTGCGGTAATTCGGCTGGATTCCACGTAGGAAATATCCCGCCCCAGTTTCTCTTTTGCTGCCTCATTAATCCCGCTGTCCGTCGGACCGGCCCAGCTCCTGCCCCCATCCGAATTGAAAAACAGATAACACCGATTGCCCTGGAATCGCACGCAACTGGTAATCATCAGAGTCCCATCGGGCAGTTTTCCGAATCGGGACATGTTCCAGTTGCCGAGAAAATCCGGATCGCTCTTCTTCTGTTCATTGACCACCTGTGTTTCCCAGGTTTTGCCGCCGTCTCTTGTCGCCTGCACGACAATCCGCGACCAGTCGCCCGTCGAGAAAGGAGTCGGATATTCATTATACACCACCAGCCATTCCGTATCGCTGAGCGTAATCATATCCGGCATGCGGCAGCTTCGGCGCTGGCTTTCTCCTTCGGCCGTTGGCGCTGGATCGGGTACACCCCGGGCATCCCGATCTCCGGTCAGATGAATAACAGATCCAATCTGTTCCAGGTCTTTCCCCCTCGTTCCTTCCGAGGCCCAGGTGAATGCATCAGGAAGGAGAAAAATTATGACCGTAAACATTGCCTTATGTAATGAATTCTGCATCCTGTATTCCTTCAGAAATACGCAGTGAATAATTTACCTTATGGCAGGAACATAGCAAACGGTTC
>CAZOTP010000304.1:0-4206 GCA_964582655.1 uncultured Pirellulales bacterium
CTCAAATTCTGTTGACACCCCCCGTCTGAATTTGATTAAATAATGTGAAGAATTGAACAGGAAAGTCTTTTCATGCGAAAAACTCTTTCTACAATTTGTGGTACAGGATGGAGTAGTTGTCGTCGAAGCCGCGGGCCCGACGGGTGAAACGCCGTACCAAGAGGCAGCTGAAAGCCGCGGTTTAACAGGAACGTTAGATCGCGGTTTTTTTATGACCGCGGAAACCAGTAAAGGATGCATCGATGGAAGTAATGCCGTTTCAGGGATACCGGTTTAATGCGGAGGTAACGGGGGATGCAGGCGCGTGCATTGCGCCGCCTTACGATGTGATCGACGGGTCCCAGCAGGAAGCCCTCTATCGGCGGAATCCATATAATATTGTCCGCATCGACTGGGGGAAAAAGAATCCGGAGGACAACGAGACGAATAATGTCTATACCCGCGCTGCAGCGCACCTGAAGGATTTTTTGAGGGCTCATGCTCTGCAGGAGGATGCCCGGCCTGCGTTTTATGTCTATGCCCAGGACTTTACCGTGGGCAAAGCAACGTATCGGCGGAGCGGTTTTATCGGGCTGGGCAGGCTGGAAGAGTATGGCGGGAAAATCAAGCCCCATGAGCAAACCCTGGCCGGGCCCAAGGCGGACCGGCTCAATCTGACCCGCGCGATTAAAACCCAGATCGGGCAGATTTTCATGCTCTACAGCGATCCGCAGAAAACGGTTGATGGGCTGCTGGCGGCAGCGGCGAAGGGACCCGAACTGCTGCGGTTCACCGATGAGGACGGCGTAACCCACCGGCTGTTTGCGATCACAGAGGAGAAAGATCTGGCAGCGATTCAGAAGGTCATGGCGGATAAGCATGTGTTCATCGCGGACGGTCATCACCGGTATGAAACGGCGCTGAACTATTATAATGAAACGAAACATCCCAAGGCAAAATACCAGATGATGACCTTTGTCAACACCCATAATGAAGGGCTGATCATCCTGCCCACCCACCGGCTGATTCATCATATTGCGGACTTTTCCCCCGCCTCGCTGCTTTCGAAGATGGCGGAGCATTTTGATGTTGCCCGGCTGAGCTATTCCGACATGCTGCAAAAGAAAGAAAAATTCATGACGATGAACGAGGCTCTGAAGGTGGAATTCGAAACAGGCCAGCATGCGTTTGGTATGTATTTCAACGACGGGGCGTTTTATGTCGCCACGCTGCGCGATGCTGCCGTGATGGAACCCATTGCGCCGAAGCAAAGCGAAGCCTGGCGTCAACTTGATGTAGCGATTCTGCACAAGCTGATTATGGAACGGATGCTCGGTATCGGCGAAGAGGCTCTGAAGCACGAATCGAACGTCGAATACATCAAGGATTTCGGCCAGGCGACGCTTCTGGCACTGGACAAGGTGGACCGCGGCGAAGCCCAGGGGCTGTTTTTCCTGAATCCCACTCGCGCGGCGGAAGTGGAAGCCGTTGCGATGGCGGGAGAAAAAATGCCCCAGAAATCGACCTTCTTCTTCCCCAAAATATATTCGGGACTGGTGCTCAACGTATTGGAAAAATAAACTCGCTGCAAACAGAAACGGTTCGTTAACCTCTTTAAGGAGACCGATATGGCACGAAAACACATTTATTACGCAGGACCGGCGGTGTTGCCGGTCGAGGCGCTGCAGGAAGCGCAGGCGGAGCTGCTCGAATATAAAAATTCCGGCAGCAGCATCATGGAAACCTCTCACCGGGGAAAAGACTATGAAGCGGTCCACAACGGAACCATCGCTCTGATCAAGGAGTTGATGGGGCTGGGCGACAATTACAAGGTTCTCTTCCTCCAGGGCGGCGCCAGTCTTCAGTTCGCGATGGTCCCGATGAATTTTCTGGGACAGGGCAGGAGCGCCGACTACATCCAGACCGGCACGTGGAGTAAAAAGGCCCTGAAAGAAGCCAAGCTTTTCGGCAACACGCGCGTGGCGGCAACGACGGAAAAAGACGGCATTTTCCGGTCCATTCCCAAGCAGAGCGATCTGAACCTCGATCCCAACGCGGTGTATTGCCATCTCACCTCCAACAACACCATTTTCGGCACGCAGTGGCGGCAATTCCCCGACACCGGAAACGTTCCGCTGATCGCCGACATGAGCAGCGATATTCTCTCGCGGCGGTTTGATCCCAAACCGTTCGGCCTGATCTACGCCGGAGCGCAGAAAAATCTCGGTCCGGCGGGCGTCGCCGTGGTCGTCATCCGCGACGATATGCTCGCCAAGACCAACAAGGGCCTGACGACCATGCTCTCGTACAACACCCACGCGGATGAGAATTCGCTCTACAACACTCCGCCCACATTCACGATTTACATGATCGGCAAGGTCCTCCAGTGGATCAAGAACAAGGGCGGCGTGGCGGCGATGGAAAAACAGAACACCGAAAAAGCCCGGATTCTCTACGGCGCGATTGACAGCTCGAATGGCTACTACAAGAACGTCATCGCTCCGGAGGACCGCTCCCAGATGAACGTGGTGTTCAACCTTTCCAGTGCGGAACTGGAAGCCAAATTCGTCGAGGAAGGCAAAAAAGCCGGCTTCCTGGGCATCAAGGGGCACCGCAGCATCGGCGGCATTCGCGCTTCGATCTACAATGCGATCCCGGTCGAATCGGTTCAGGAATTCGTCAAGTTCATGAAAGACTTCCAGGAGAAGAACGGGTAAGTCCGAAACGGATTTTTTCCTATTGACAATCTCGACAGGATTGGTTTTAATAGGATAAGTATTCAGATGGAGTTTTGGAACGTGCAGAGCAATGGACAGCAGAATCGCAAGTGGCAGTGGCGTAATTGGCGCGGCGGCAGGCCCGGCAATTAGGTTACCCCTCTATGCGTAGAGTGTAAACAGAACCGCGGCCTGACAGAAGTTCGGGCCGCGGTTTTTTTGTCCGCCGTCGGCATCGTTTCTGTTCAGGCCCAAGGAATGAACAGAGATTGTTCAGAAAGGATTTCGCCATGAAACAAAAAGGCCGATTCGGGCAGTTCGGCGGGTATTATGTTCCCGAAGTGCTGATGCCCGTACTGGAAGAAATCGAGGAGGCGTTCGACCGCTTCCGAACGGATGAGAAATTCTGCGCGGACCTCCGCCGGCTTCTGACGGATTACGCCGGCCGGCCGACACCTCTGTATCACAGCCGTGCGATGAGCGAAAGAGTCGGCGCGCAGGTGTATCTCAAGCGGGAAGACCTCATGCACGGCGGAGCGCATAAACTCAATAATACGCTGGGCCAAGGGCTTCTGGCGCATTACATGGGCAAGAAAAAACTTATTGCGGAGACCGGCGCCGGACAGCACGGGCTGGCGACGGCGACCATCGGCGCGATGCTGGGCATGGAAGTGAAAATTTTCATGGGCGTTGTGGACATCGAACGCCAGAAACCCAACGTGCAGAAGATGAAGCTGCTGGGCGCCAAGGTCATTCCCGTGGAAGGCGCCAGCGGCACGCTCAAGGACGCTATCAACGATGCGCTTCGATACTGGACGGCCAATGTGGAAGACACATATTATCTGTTCGGCACCGCGGCGGGGCCGCATCCGTTCCCTGCCATCGTCCGGCACTTTCAGCGCATCATCGGGGATGAAACCCGCGCCCAGTGTCTGGAAAAACTCGGCCGGCTGCCTTCCCTGGTTACGGCGTGCGTGGGAGGGGGAAGCAATGCCATCGGCATATTCGCCGCATTTATTGACGATCCGCAGGTGAAACTGGTGGGCGTCGAGGCGGCGGGGTATGGCCTGGAAAGCGGCAAGCACGCCTGCACGCTTCAGAAAGGCCGCGTCGGCGTTCTTCACGGCGCGAAATCCTATGTCCTTCAGGATGCCAACGGGCAGGTGATCGAATCCCATTCCGTCAGCGCGGGACTGGATTATCCCGGCGTAGGCCCCGAACACAGCTTTTTGAAAGACACCGGCCGCGCCCAGTATGTAGGCGCTACGGATTTCGAGGTTCTGGATACGTTCCTGTATCTGACCCGCGCGGAGGGAATCATCCCCGCGTTTGAAAGCACCCATGCGGTGGCCTGGGTTCTTAGCCAGGCGGGGAAATTCAATCCCGATGATGTGATCGTCATCAACCTCAGCGGCCGGGGCGATAAAGATATCGACGCCTTCCTGAAATATCGTCCGGAAAGCATCTCCCCTACCCCCCCAACCGCCACCCATTCCTCCCCCCCTGCAGC
>CAZOTP010000305.1:0-4199 GCA_964582655.1 uncultured Pirellulales bacterium
CCACCAGCTCGCCCCCGACGAAATGACCGACGGCGGAACCGCCCTCGCCGCCCAAATCGCCCGCTCCCTCCATCCCTGACCCATTCTGTCGTTTCTTACTTTTGTTTCGCCATAGGCCAGAACACCCGGTCTCCGACCTCTTCCCCCTCTCCCCATGTATTTTCTCTCAAGACCGCTTCTTTTCAAACGTTCGAAGAATCCACAATCTTTTCTTCACAATGGAAGCGTCAACCTGCCTGTAACGTGTTCCTCCAGTGAAAATACGATGCGCCCCTGTCAATTTCCATCGTTCGAGCCGTGGCGGCATTATCAGAATAGTAAAAATACTCAGAAAACAGACGACTCCCAAAATACTCACATTGGATAATCCTAGGTGTTTTAGAACTTGAGGCCCCAAAGATGCGATCAGAAAACTGCATATCGGAGCGACAAAAATACAGTCGTAGCGGGGAACAATCCATTGTCTTGTAGCAATCCGTCCCAGAAAACTGATTGGAGGGAATCCATTACCCAGATACAGAATAAATCGGTATAAGCATGGGTAAATAATTCCAGCAGCAATTATGGCGGACATAATTGGCAATGGCGGATTGAATCGATAAAAAAGTATTACCAGCCACCAGGCCGGCAGTGCGCTCATCACAAGGGACCGCCAGAGAGTAATCCCGACAGGATATCGAAATGAATGAAGAGTGGAATAAGGCGGAGGGATTATGTTGGTGACAAATGCCTCTTTCAAATACTGCCCCACAGAATCATTCTGCCAGTATTCGGTTTTCCAGGGAAATCCTTTCAGATACTGCCGGATGCCGATCGTACCGATCAGGCAGGAAAACCCAAGAACCGCTATTACAGCCCAGGGCGTAAACCGCGGAAAAATCATCAGCGGAAGCGTATAAAGAATAGTGGCTGCGTATCCCAGTTGACTGGTCCGTATAAAAACAAAGATCAGTGCCAGAACGTATCCGGCCAGGAACGCTACGGGATAAATCCAGAGGGTAAACATCCAGCGGGTAATCTCCCGCCACGCCGGAGGAACAGGCACGGTCAGATATCCGATCAGTATGACGATGCCGACCAGCAATAAATCCCCGATCCCCGGATACACCGATCCAAACGGCAATCGATCCCGCCAGGTCCAGGGCATGTTCGACAGCCATGCTCCATAGCCATGGTTCGCACCAGGATGATGCGCCGAAGCCCGATACATACCCCACAGCATCATTCCAATCACGAGTAACAGCCAGCGAGCCAGGGCGCCGCTAGTTAGCATATAGTCTGCTGAAGCATGAGTTTTCTCAGGGATGAGATAGTACTACAACGCTAGGAACGCCAAAAAACCGTGTTTTTCTTACTGATAATGAGGTTGGCATGATATTTCGGTAAAAAGCTGCAATTGGTCTGAATACGTATCGTTGGCGTAGGAACAGATCGGACGCCGATCCCGGCGGGTATGATTACAACAAGACTCTTTAGCTTATACGGCATAACGATATTCGGAGGGCATGACGTAAATGCCCGCGTTTAAACATCTTATAAAAATAACAAAATGTCTTCTAGCGTTGTAGTAATAGGTTAATCCCAAAAATATTAACCATAAAATCATCATACCCAGGGAAGGAAATGCTGCTCGAATTGATTTTATCATTTTTCCCTCCCTGAAAGATACATATCCAGCTTGGCAAGCGTCTTGGGATGAACCAGCTTTTCCAGAATCTCCGCCAGACTCCCACCGCATCCGGTTTTCTGCCGCAATCCGGCTGGCGAATCGTATGCGACAATCTCTCCGTGGCTGAGAACCGCCACCTTATCCACCAGCGGCTCCACCAGTTCCGGCACCGGCACCGCCATGACGATCGTAACATCGTCCCGCGCCGCCAGTTGTTTGATGATGCGGCTCAAACTCAGCAGCGCCGACGAATCCAGCCCTCCCGAAAACGGCTCATCCAGAATCAAAATCGGAGCTTCTGTAACCAGCGCTGAACAGATGCTGATTTTTTTCTTCTGGCCCGTCGAATAGGAGCGGATGGGAGCGTCCGCCTGCTCTCCCAGATCAAAAATCTCCAGAAGTCGCTTTGCATGATCCAGCAATCGGTCTTCCTCCACCTGATACAGCCGACCCAGCGCCAGCACGTATTCCAGCCCCGTCGCAAACAAAGGCAGATAGGGACTGTCCGGAAGGTACATCACTTTTTTCCGGATGGCGATTTCCGCTTCTTCTGTACGGCGGCGGATTTGCCCGTCTATCGTCACATGCCCCCGAATCGGTGCCAGAAGTCCTGCCAGCAGTCCCAGAAGGGTGGACTTCCCCATCCCGTTGGGCCCCATGACCGCCACCACGTCGCCCGTGGCTATCTGGAGATTCACCCCGCGCAAAATGGGTTTGATTCCGTAATGATGCCAGATATTCACCATCTCAATCATAGCCGTGCTCCCGGATCGAATTTCCGAATAAGCCCGAACATCCTGCTTACAGAATACCCGATTTTCGCCCCTATCCCCACAGAATATTTCCCCATTTTTTCTGGACCAATGACACACCAGAATAGCCGGCAGGCTGGGCCACTCCTACTTGAGGCGCTGCCTCTCCCTCTTCGTAAATCCCAATCCGCCAATCCCTTACAAAATCCCAAAAGTCCTCCTTTTTTTCCTGGCAAACACGCTCTCCGGCGGTATAGTAAAAACATCTGAGGCTTTATTACGGAACATCTATGGCTCCTGAAGATTTTGAAATGGAAAATAATCATCCCAAAACGATGGGAGGCCGGGACTATCTGGGTTTTATGCTGGTTCTTTTCGGTGTGTCAATCGCCTTCTGGGTCTTCGTAAGCGTGTATGGCCTGTTTACAGCCCCTGAAAAGCTGTCCCCGTTTCAGGAGCTTGTATCACACAATCTGGAAACCTGGATATCGTCTTCGGAAAAAGAATCCCTGAAAATTGTGGTTCCGGCCGAGATTCTGTCGTATCTGGTACCCCTTTTCTTGCTATTGATCGCATCCGGCATAGCCGGCGTATTGATAACGGGCGGATGCAGGCTGCTCGATAGCGATGTTCAACGAGTATCAAGGAAAATCACAACATTGGGATATAAACTGCATACAAAACTGGATCATATTCAGGATACATTGCATAAACATCCATAGGGATGCAATCGAACTTTTAAACTGTTTCAATGCCAAATGTCAGCGGATAGAGTTTATGGACAATGGTCGATTCGCTATTATTGTAGCGGATTGAATGAGAGTGTATGACAATGAAGAATAAATTCCTTATAAAACAGGTACGTATAAAAGAATAGCACACGATTTTGGAAGGTCTGTGGCCTGCAAAGCTCAAAGAGCCTTTGGCCATGAAACGGCTAGGGACGTTATATGATCAGATATCGGATAACAATAGTTTCGATATTATTTTCTATGGTTGGCTGTGTGAATCAAAATCAGCGCGAATGGCACAACTTGCACTCCAAAATATATTATTTCGTGATTTCGGAAAACCGCGAGGGAAATTTTGCCTTCACGGAAAAACAATTGCAGGCAATCCTGGGCCCCCCTGATCGAGATACTACCATCCTTGATTTAGAGAACTCGTTGCAGCGTAATAAATCATATCATGATGAAGCCATCGAAAGCATTTGGAGTGATTATAAGTCATGCCGATTAAATAAAATGGAATATTTGAACATAAATAGTCCCGTGAATTGGAATGAATGTGACGAATTCTTGCAATGTAGGATTTGGATTTATGATGAATCAAAACATTTTCCATATCCATTATATAAATTTTGCCCTTTTTGTGCGGATACCGGTTTTTCTGCTCGTATATATATGGTCAGAGATCAGAATATTATATGTGCTAGTGCTCAAAATTTTTGGGAACGCTCGGCTAAAAAGAATTAAAGGGATTAGACCCATCGTTATACTGTCCCCTTTTTTATCCCTTCTGGGATTTCTGCGGCAAAGATCATCCGTTTCCCCTCCCCCTTCGCGGCCTTCGCGGTTCAAATCTTGGATTTCCATTCGTGCCCATTCATGAAAATTCGTGGCAAAGATCTTCTTCCCCTCGCAATCGGCGGACATAATCTTTTCTTCTTGGCGGCCTTGGCGCCTTGGCGTGAAATGGGAAACAACTCTTTGAATTCTTCTTCGATCCCGTCCATCCCGTCGATCCGGTCTAAAATTCCTCTCTTAAAATCTGCGCAA
>CAZOTP010000306.1:0-1015 GCA_964582655.1 uncultured Pirellulales bacterium
ACATCACTAATATATCCAACAACCTATGCGGGCAAAACCGCGTGAACGCTTACAATACTTCTTTTCCTAATGTTACCGATGCCATTCTGTACATCGGCCGCATAGCACATTTTTCTCGAATTCTCCCTGTTTATGTGATGTTCGAACTCCCTCCAGCGACTCTCCCCGCCATAATTCCGAAACCGATTTCTCAAATACATTGCCCATTTTAACACCCCCCTGAAAATCCTGCTGGCAAATGGGAACCGTTCCATCGGCCAGATTCGTCATGCATCGCCACAACCGGCCGCACGGATATCTTCCCGGAGGCGACATATCCATCACCGCCAGATCGGCAATCTGACCGGCAAAGCTATTATACCCCACAATCACACTCTGGCCTGCCTCTCGCAGCCACCGGTCATAAAATCCCTCCATCTCAGGCATTGTCGATTTTGTCTTCGTCAGGCAGGGCACTATGCGCGGTCCGCCCTTTTTTTTGCTTATCGCCAAAAAATTCTCCAGATTTCCCAGCGCCTCCGCAAATCGGTCTTCCCCCTTCATTTTCTGATAGACCTGGGGACTGTTCGCATCCAGCCACACACTCACTACGTCCACTGGAGATCCCGCCAGACACTCCGCCAGTTTCCCTTTCAGTAAAAGCCCATCCGTCTCCACATGAATCCCGAATATCCCCGCTTTGTGCGCTGCTTCAATCATCGCGGCTAGCCCCCCATGCGCCAGAGGTTCGCCATACCCGCCTATTGTCAGACAAACATCATCATATTCCCGGCAATCCTCCACAATCTTTCGGAACTGTTCCACCGTCATCTCCCCCCGTGATGCCATTCCCCGATGCGGATACCCTATCGCCCGCAAACTGGGCGAAGTTGTAATTTCCACCTCCAGTTCCCTTGGCAATCGATCCGTATCCCACTGCATCTCTTCCATCCTCCTGGCTGCAGTCTCCGCCGAAATGGTTGGCCCGGCGGGGGGGCGGGGGGGGGGCGGGGGGGGGCGGGGTGGGGGGCTGCGG
>CAZOTP010000306.1:1025-4126 GCA_964582655.1 uncultured Pirellulales bacterium
CCCCCCCGTTCAATCGACTCAGCAGCGCATCCAGCCGTTCGAGACTCCGCTGCGTATCGGCGATATACCGCACGGGAGAACCGCTCACCGCAGTCGGGACCTTAAAACAGCACTTCTCATTAATGTAATCCCCATGCGCTGTATCCGGATGATACGCCAGCACATCCCCGATCAGCGCCCCCGACATCACCGCCTGATAATACAAATCCAGCCGAAACGCACAGGGTACCAGTCCCGGCGCCGCCTGGGAAAAGGTAAACCGCATCTCCTGTCCGTGCTCATGATGATGCTGGAGTATGCCGTCCAGAAGCACCGGATCCGTCAGGACCGCTTCCGCCGGCACGGGCACCGCCGTAAAAACCTTCCGCTCTCGCAAATGCTCCATCATTTCCCCCGATCCCAAAAATTCATCAAATACCGTCGCCTCCCCCAAACCTCCTCGCCACGACGCCAGAGACCATTTCCGGCGCGCCGCCCCCGAACTCCGGGGTACCGGCTTCTTCAGCGGAATAATCTGGACCCGACTTCTGCCTGCCGCCTCGCGAACCCGATCCACCTGCCCCTCCGGGCAAAACACCAGAATTTCATCCAGCCTCTTGGTCTGCTCCAGCCTTCCCAGTGTCCGCTCCAGCACCGTTCGGCCGCCAATCTTCTGCAAAATCCTCGACCGCAGCCCCAGCACGCCCCGCTCCGAATCGGCATACACAACCGCCGCGTTTTTCTTCTCAATCGTTTCCATCGCCGCTTCGATCCAGTTTTATTTCCAGGTTATGCCGTGAATCCTATTGCATGTCCCTGTGAATCCTGCATCCGTTTTTCAAACCGCTCCACGCACTCCCGCAGCAGTCCTTCCAGCCGATCGCATCCGTTCTTCAGTTCTGAAACATACCCCACATCCCGCTGAAGCTGACGCCGCTGCAGGTCCTTGCCCTCCAGGTTTTTCGTCTCCAGCGAACGATCCGTCCGATACCGCAGCAGTTCGGCGTTCTGCGACACCAGTGAAACCAGATTATAGACTGAAATCCGCTGCTTCACCTTCACCCGCAGTTCGTCCAGCCGCACCATCTTCCGGTTCAGCTCGTCCTGATGCTCATCCACCAGATCCAGCATCTCCCGCACCAGTGAAATCGTCTCCTCCACGATTTCCCGCAGATCCGCCACAGCCTCCAGACACTGATTCACCTTCGCCAGCCCCTCCTGCCACTTCTCCGGCGCCAGCCATCGCAGTTCCTTTCGATACCGGAATTTCTCCGGATCCACCACCGATGTGCCATACCGATTCGCCACCTCCTGCAAAGTCATTGTTTCGCAGTGATGCTTTTTGGCCCCGCCCTCCGTCGCGTCAATCACCCGCGACGAGCAGTGCGCAAAATCCTTCTCAAACTGCTGCAAATACGTGAACATTTGTTCATCCGCGTACAGGTCATTCCCTTCGTAATCCTTCACCTTCCGCAGGATATTCTTGTGCCGGGCGATTCGCTCCCACTCTTTCATTTCGATGGTGAAAAACCGGTTCAACTCCGGCTTCCACAGCGCATGCAGCGCGTTGCCCGGACTGTAATAGACATTGTTCGTAAACGCCAGGTCCTGCCCCACAAACACAATCGGATCCGCCCCGATGTATTCCGCCAGATAAAACGCCAGATGCGCCACCGTCGTTCCCGCATTGAGCCGGTCATGCGGAAACGCCCCCTCCGTCAGAACCTTATCCGCAAAATCATTGCCCAGAATGCTCATAGGCCCTTTTCCCGCGTAATAATCGATGACATCCCAGTTCGCCTTGGGTTCGGCGACCAGGTGAACTTCCCCCAGCTCGGCCTCCGTAAGCCCCTCGAAAAACCGGAGGCTGGCCTTGTGATAATCCAGGCTTGTCACAAAATCGGGCCGGATCCCCGCCGCCAGCAGAGGCTTCAGCGTCGTCTGCACCGCAATCACCACCACGCGGTCCCGAACCGATTTCAGTACATGGATATTCTTCCGCAGCGAAGGCCCCGCCGACACCACCACCGCCGGACACCGGTAAAACCGGTTCCGTAAAATCGAAATCGATGGCGTCGATACGTACATCGGCAGATTGTGCAGAATATTCTTGCACGTCAGAACGCTGTTGCCCAGCATGGTCGCCAGGCTGCTTCGCATGTACGCCGCAAAATCCCCCACCAGCGAATGAATCCGCGAATAATATTCCGCATTCGTCCGCTGCAAAGGCCGGGTGAACACCACCCCCATCATCAGCAGATTCCCCCGGGGCTCCAACTTCTTGAAAATCTCCCCCCGATCCGCCGTCGTCAGGATCACCAGCCGATCCGACTCCAGCATCTTCGAATAATCCATCAATCCCAGCGCCGACCGCAGCAGGGCCACATTGGATTCCGCCGCCACGATGAACGCATCCCCGCTCAACCGCGAAAACAACTCTTGCACATGATACCCCAACCCGAATCCATCCACAAAATAACACATCGGCGAATATCCCCCTTCTTCCTCCTGTGACTGCTTCTGAGCCTGCTCCATCACCCCGTCCGCCCATTTCGCCGCCTCTCGCATCGGATCATATTGACTGTGAAGCCACACAGGCTGATTCTTCTCCCCCTCCACCTTGCATGTGATCACCCCGCTTCGCGACCGTTCGCACCGGATCAGATCCTCCTCATCCACCCGGTCAATCTGCTGCGCCAGCGAAGGCTGATGCTTCCATAACACGCGCATATTCGCCGTATATGGGGTATCGGGAATCACAATGACGGGAACTTCCGCCGACTCTGTCCTGGCAATCCCTGCCAAATAGCCACTCCTTTGGCTATCGTAAGCCGTTATTTTACAATCCTTTGCGTCTTTAAGACCAATCTGGCCAAAACTTCTCCATGCATTTCTTTATACCCGTTTTAAATCCCATCATCAACCCCTTTCTTGCCTCCTCTTTACTTATTACGGTATTCCTTTCAGGATTCGATCTATTCCATTTTCCGTAATAAAAGGCAAAAAGCGTGCTGACGCAAGCTCCAGTTCCATGTTCCATGTGCAATATGACTATTTTTTTGCTTTTTTAATCCAGTCCTGGATGTTCTGGGCAAGAATTTCAGGGCTTTGTTTATCGAGGA
>CAZOTP010000307.1:0-4113 GCA_964582655.1 uncultured Pirellulales bacterium
CTTCATCTCTATCAAAACGGGTCATTCACCAGCCGCGATGCATGGCCCGCAAAAGTCGATGCCTCTATCGAACGAGGATTGCAATGGCTTCAGTTGCAGGAATCCGATTTCCTCCAACAGGGAAATATCGCCCTGTTTTTCATGATCCAGGACATGAAAACCCTGCATCCGGATCCTTACCTGGTTTCGCTCCATCAAAAAATTCTTTCCCGTCCCATGAAACCCAACTGCTGGAAACGCATGCTCCTGTCCGACCATACCGTAAGCACAATTGAGCTCAATAACACCATTCAGGGAGAAATCCTTGACAATCAGTGGACTTTGTATGCCCTGGCTCCGGACAAAGCTAGACTCTCCCCGGCTCAGATGGAGGAATTCTTCCAGCCCAATCGCTGGCAGCATCGCCAACTCACGCACCAGCTTTGGGCGCTGGTACATCTGAAAAAGCATACGCCCGACAATCCAGACATTGACCCTCTTATAAATCAGCTTTGCGACAGGCTCTCCCGCGAGCTTGCCTGGGACCGCGCCGTGACCGATATCTACATCCAGAAAATCGCGTTTACCCTTTTTGCCGGTCATCCCGAAAAAATCAACCGCCGGTGGATCGAACGCGTTATCGAGAATCAGGAACCGGATGGGGGCTGGAACGACCGCTGGCTGTATGCTTTCCGCTCTCAAAAACGCCCGGCACTGGATTTAACCAATCCACCCACCGACGCCCATGCTACCATCCAGGCCCTATGGCTCCTCTATCAGGCCAAATACCGATATCCTCAATCTTTTGCCCTTTCCAATAAATAAATTCCCCTCTGAGTTATTCATTCTTTTCCTGGCGAAAAACTATCTTTAGATATATTGTCTGAAAAAACACCGGAATAAAATTTCATTACCTGCCGGGCACCGCCTCATATAATCACAATTCATTTGTAATCAATAAGTTACAGCTTTTCACCCCTTTTTCCCAACAAACCTTTCAGGATTCGGAAAAACTCTATTGCAACCGAGTTGCAATAATTATAAGATACGGACATGATGAATTGGCGAAGAATATGCTCATTTTTCCTCTCGCTGGCGGTGTTTGCATATGCCGGCGGCTTCCTCTGGGCGTTACATCTTCACGCCCACGAACACGGGGATCATGATTCCGACCATTGCGCCGTCTGCCAATCCATCCTGAATAGTGCCAATCCCGCGATTGTATCGGAGGACCTGCCGGCTGCGGTTCTTACCCCTCTCCGGCAAACGATCCTTTTCGGCGAGGATATCCCTGCTGCTTGCCGGATCCTGTCTTCGCTGATCCGAGGCCCCCCGCTGACGGCCTGATCTTCTAATCTCCCCATGTATTCGTATCCCTGTTGAACCCCGCGCATCGCGTATGCGCCATTCATTTATTTTCAAAGGAGACTTTGTACCATGTTATCTCGAAGATCATTATCTATTCTGACTATAATTGTGTCACTGGCATCTGCACAACTGTCCGCTCATGAGCACACGCACGTGGGCCGAAATCCCGACGGCATCCGGGGAAACGCCGATGACAATCAGCTCTGGGTGTTCGCTACGCCGGCTCAACCGCAGTGGGATCCCATTGCCATGATTCCCACGGGGGAGTATATCGGTGATAAGCAAATTTACATTGCAGAATTGGACTGTTGGCATTCAGCACATCCCCAATCCGGTTCCTATCAATTAGGTGGTTATGAGCCAGGCATCCTGCCTGACTGGCGAATCTCACTTCGGAGAATTTCCTTCTCGGATCCCGTACATTTCTGGATGGAAAATGAAGCCACCGGACAGGAAATTCTTCGGGCGGATAACGATCTCTTCGCCCTGGGAAATCCGATATGGGACGATTCTCTTTACAATGAAAACGGAACCCTTGGCGCATGGTCTTTTCACACCCACACGGAATTCGTCTGCCTGGCAAACAGCGTTGGAGAAACCTATACCGCGACATTCGCTTTGCTCGATACGGGAACAACCGGATTTGCCACTTCGGCCCCCTACGCCATGCAATTTATCACTGTCCCGGAACCGGCATCTCTGCTGCTGGCCCTGGCTTCCATGGCGGGACTTCGATCCAGCATCGCGTCCCGACGGAAAGGATAAACCATGAATCCATCGGATTCATTTTACCCCATTATGATTTCATGTTCAGGCGGCCGTGGAGGCCGCCTGAACCACGCTTCTATTTCGGTTCGACGCGGCTTCACCCTGATCGAGCTTCTCGTGGTGATTTCCATCATTGCCCTGCTGGTTTCCATTCTCATGCCTGCCCTGGCACGCGCCCGAGAAGCGGCACGGAATATGGTTTGCCTGAGCAATCTCCGGCAGGTCGGAATTGCCCTGGTCACTTATCGCATGGATTTCAAAGATCATATCCCCCCCAGTTCGTGCCATTTGTCCAACAGCGAATACAAAAAATACTGGCTTTATGTCCTCTCCCAGTACACACAGGAACAGATCCTCTTTCGATGCCCTTCCGACCAGTCCAAACTCCCGTTTGTGGACTGGTCCGGCCTCACCGGACCGCCGGAGAATGGCCTGCGATGGTCCAGCTATGGCTATAACTCCCAGCTTGACAGCTTCACCGTCAACAGGCAGCCAAATCCCTGGAACCGCCTCACCAAAATCAGAAATCCCCGCTATTGCATCTGGATCTGCGAGTCTCCCATCAGCTGGACCAGCGAGGACCATGTCCATCCCGAAAGCTGGTACTACAATACGGACCTGGCGAAAGGGCAAATCGACTGGAACCGGCATAGCGGCAAATCCAATTACCTCTTCGCGGACAGCCACGTCGAAAAACTCAAAATCGAACAAACCTACCAATGGCCCGGCGAGTGCTACTGGCTCCCCCAGTACGCCCCCGGCTGGCCGCCTGATGAAGAATGATGATTCGAAAGGAATGTATCATGAATCGTTTGATTACGTTCACCGCCTTGCTTGCCGTGGTCTTGATCCGGGTATCCCGGGCTGACTGTCCCCTGGACCATCTCAAAATCGGATGCAACCCGGACGGCGTATGGGGAACGCCCGATGACAATCGGCTCTTTGTGGATTGCGCCCAGAAATACCGCCACTCGGATCCATCCAGCCCGTCCGATCCCGCCTGGCTGCATTGGCATTACCCGATGTACTACAATGTCCGCTATAATCGGTATGAGATCGGAGAGCCCGGTTTTGATCTGCTCTGCGAGGACGAAGATCCAAATCGCGCCCTTGTCGGGACTCCAAATGTAGATTTCCGCATTGTCATTGAATGCGTCTCCATCCGATCCGGTTTTTCCGCCCGCAATGCCACGCTGGGCATCCTCCTGGACGAAGCCGGCGATTCCTTCAATCACAGCGAATTGTTCGATCCCCACGTGCACATGGAATATCGCGCTGCCGCCCCCGACGGCGCCGAAAAACTCCATTGGATCACCTTCCGTCTCCGCGATGATCTGGGGGGCTATCAATCCTCCGGGGAATTCTCCGTGGTCTTCATACGCGATCCTCTCGACGGCGACCTTGTCATCGACGGCACAGTCAATCCCCTCGATCTGCAGCAATTTGCATCGTATTGGCTGAACGGCAGCGGCGATTACGTCAACGATTTCCACGAACGCGCCGACATCAATCGGGACAGCCGCGTCGATCTTTTAGACTTTCAAAAACTCGCCAGACAATGGCTCTCATCCGTCCCGTAAAGCAAACTCGATCTGACAGGATGGCAAAACGGCTTATTCCGAACTCGCCGCCGCCTGATCTTCAAACGCATGAAAACGAGGACTCCGGTAATACTCGGGTTTTTCCGGCGTTCCTCCGATCAGCAGCGCCTCCACATTCGGAAGCGATGCCACCAAAGCCAATCCCATTTCCGGCCCCAGCACCGAGACCGCGGTCGCCAGGGCATCGGCCTGCATCGCGGTCGGGGCAATGACCGTAACGCTTGCCAGTCCCTCCGCGGGCTGCCCCGTCCGCGGATCCACAATCAAACTGATCCGTTTCCCCCCCACCGTATAAAACCGGCGGTAATTGCCGCTGGTCGAAACGGCGCAATCCTTCAGCTTCAGCACCCCGCAGGGCTTCTCATAAATAGGATTGACATTCTCCCGGGCAAACGGA
>CAZOTP010000308.1:0-4085 GCA_964582655.1 uncultured Pirellulales bacterium
CACTCAGTACTTTCAACAGCATGGAACTCATACTAACACGATTTCTCCAAAAAAATTAATGCGTCTCTTTCATCCCGGGCCTGAATAGAAAACTGACGGCAAGGCTGACCAATACCCCGGCCGCAAATGATCCCGGTATAATCCACAAAAAACTGGGATTCGACTCCCCCAGAATATTCCAATCGGGGGAAAGCCGTTCAAGAGCCTGCCCGATCTCCCGCCAGTACGCCAGCAGCACGGCGGTCAAGGCCGCGGCAATCATCCCCGCCAGAGCGCCACGCCCCGTCGCCCGCCGGATAAACAACACCAGGAAAAAGGGGACAAACAGAGGCCCGACCAGCAAATTCGCCGTTTTATAAGTGATCTCCAGCAGATTTCCGGAAACAAAACCGATCCCCGAACTCAGCAGGAGGATGACGCCGCCCACTCCGGCGGAAAACCATCGTGCCGCTCGAACTTCCCCTCCGGCGTCATTCTTCCACCATCCGGTCCGACCCGCCAGGTCCCGGGTCAGCACCGCCGAGGCGGAGGTGATGCCCGACGCCAGGCTTGACATCGCAGCCGCCAGCATCGCCGCCAATACCAGTCCGCTGACACCGCTCGGCAGGCCGATCAGGATATAATGCGGAAACAATTGGTCCGCCTTCTGATTGATCCGCGCATCGAGTCTCTCCTCCGTGACTGCCGACCAGCCTGCTTCATTGGGCGGAATGTCTCCGGCAGCGCGATTGGCGGTTTCTCCCTGTGTGACCTGGGTTTCTCCCCGGGGCAATGCCTCCGGATGCGCTCGATAAAATCCCAGCAGCGCCAGTCCCAGCAGCGCCAGAATCACCGTCAAGCCGCCGTCCGTTATCAGAGACACCAGCAGCGCCCTACGGGCCGCCGGCGCATCCCGCGTCGAAAGATACTGCTGAATGGCGATCTGGTCCGAACCCGTCGTGCACATATACCAGAAAAATATCGAGATCGAAGCGCCGATCAGCGTTCGACTCGCATCTCCCCCTGGTCCGGGCCAGATTTGAAACGACTCCCAGTTGCTCATCCACTCCCGAGGCCACCACCCGGACACTCCCCCCAGGTCTGTTGTGACCAGAACCAGCGTCAAGACGGCCCCCCCCAATAATATACACGTTTGAATCACGCCCGCCGTCACCACCGCCTGCAATCCTCCCATGGACGTGTAACACACCGTCACCACGCCCATCAGCCCGCAAATCCAAATCCCGTATTCCTCGGGCCATCCCATCAGCGGAACCATAATCTTGTAGGAGGAGGTGTACAAAATAAGGCTCATCCACAACAGGCGCAGCGTCAGAAAATACCCCATCGCCAGAACCCGCACCCGGCTCCCCAGGTCCTTCTCCAGCATCTCATAGGCGCTCGTCGCCTTCTGCTTCATGATCCACGGGATTAAAAACCACCCCGCGAAAAAAAAGAATAAGGGATACGCCGCGTACCCGCCATAAAACGTCGGGCCGTATCGAATGACCTCCCCGGGTCCCGCCAGATAGGAAATCGTGCTGATCAGCGTCGCGAATAGCGACAATCCCACCATCCACGGCTTCATCTTCCGGCCCCCCAGCATATAGTCTTCCGACGTCTTGGACCGGCGCGAAAAATACAGCCCCACTCCCAGCATCCCCGCGCCGTACGCGGCAATCACCGCTCCATCCAGCCAGGTTAATGTCGAACTAAGCTCCGCCATCGCAGTATTCCATTAATCCGAAATTCCCCGCAATCCGTTTTCCAGCAATCGCACCAGTTGATCCGCATCCTTGTCCCGCAGCGCATCCACCATCGCTCGATGATCGGCGTAATCCCGATCCAGCTTTCGATGCATCTCTTCCGGCGTCGCCAACGAAATATGCAAAAACGGGATATTCGCTTTGCGGTAGATATCCAGGAGTTTGGGATTGTGCGCCGCCCGAACCAGTGCCTCATGAAACCGGACATCCGTCTCGCAAAAACCCATCTCATAATGATTCGCCGCCATCAGTTCCATGTGCCGGCAAATTTCTTCCAGTTCCTCCAGATCTTCCTTCTTGGCCCGCTCCACCGCCAGCCTCGCCGCCGCAGTTTCCAGAATCAGCCTGGCCTCATTTGCCTGTCGGATATCCTCCCTGCTGTATTGTCTGGCAAAATACCCGCCCCGCTCTCCGCGACGTACCAGACCTTCCGCCAGCAGCCGTCCCATAGCATGGCGGATATCCCCCCGATTGACACCATGGAAGTCTGCCCATTTCTGCTCGGTAATCCGGCTCCCAGGCGGTATGCTTTGCGATATAAGTCCTTTACGAAGCTCACGATATGCTTTATCTGACTGATTGCGGTCTTTCATGTCTATCTGTCCTTGGGGTACCTGTGTATAACGGATGGAAATTATTTTGACAACAAAATTAATGAAAAATTGTTTACATAATAATATTTATAATGTTTACAAAATTATAATGTTTACAAAAGTTCCTTCATTTTTCTTCCGGTTGAAACAACGGCACCAGGATTCCATGGAAACAGAGAAACGGCTAAGGACCATTCGGGACCAGCCCGAATTCCTTAGGCGGATTAAAATGCCTCTTGGCAAGGCCGTTTGCAACTTCGATTGCAAAATTAAACTCCTGTGCGGCAAGAGCTTAATGAATGGATTGACAAGAAGATCAATTTGGAGGATAGTAAGATGCTGGAATATCCGGTAAGAATATCCTCGAATGGAGTTGAAAAGCAGGCGATGGCGACTAAAGATAAACTGGAGCAGTTGTTTGCGTGGCAGGCGGAGCTGAATGCGCGGATCGGGTTTGATCCGGTTGCACACCGGGAGAAATTCGATGCGGGCGTGGCGGGGCAGTGGATCAATAATTATCTGCTGGCGATGGGGAGCGAGCTGGAGGAGCTTCGGGACTGCACGTACTGGAAGCACTGGTGTAAGGAGGCCAAGGAGGGAAAGCGATTTACGCTGCATAACCTGCAGAACGCGCGGGTGGAAGTGATCGATATGCTGTTTTTCTGGATCAGCCTGGCCCAGTGCGTGGGGCTAAACGCCGAAGAGGCGTTCGAGATTTACCGGCAGAAGCTGGAAGTGAACCACGCCCGGCAGACCAATGGATACGCGATGGCGAACAAGACCGAGGATGATAACAAGGATATCGGGATTAAATAAACGCTCTGGGAATACACAATGTCGGCGGAATTGACAGCATTATTGATAACGGCAGTTTCGATGGGATTTTTCCATACCCTGACGGGGCCGGATCACTATCTGCCGTTTGTGATGATGGGTATGGCCCGGAAGTGGAGTCTGACGAAGACCAGCATGATTACGGTGCTCTGCGGCCTGGGGCATGTGCTCAGCTCGGTGGTGCTGGGATTTTTCGGAGTGGCGCTGGGGCTGGCGGTTAAAAAGCTGGAGGCCTTCGAGGGGATGCGAGGGGAATGGGCGGCGTGGCTTCTGATCGGATTCGGGCTGGCGTATTTCGTGTGGGGCGTGCGGCGGGCGTGGAAGAACAGGCCCCATACGCACACGCATTTCCATGCGGAAGGGGGAGAGCATGAACATGAGCATCAGCATGCGCAGGAACACAGCCATGTGCATACGAGCGAGAAGGCGAATATTACCCCCTGGGTGCTGTTTGTGATTTTTGTGCTGGGGCCGTGCGAGCCGCTGATTCCGATTTTGATATATCCGGCGGCGAAGGGAAGCATGCTGGATGTGGCGATAGTCGCGGGAGCATTCAGCCTGGTGACGATTGGGACCATGCTGACCGTGGTCGTGCTGTCGCTGAAGGGGATTCATCTGTTGCCCATGCGGAAAATGGAACGGTACACCCATGCGCTGGCGGGGGCGGCGATTTGTCTATGCGGTTGCGCGATCCAGTTTCTGGGACTCTAAGCAGGGGGCGGCGGAAGGGGAGTTTTCAAAACCCAAAGAATCAAGAATTCTCCGCCCTTCATGGTTTAATATCATATAGGAAATGTAGGATATACATCGGTGGATAGCCGCCTGGCAATGCGATCCAAGAGCGGATTTGAGTGCACGGGTGGTTTTATCGGCAATGGATTGTGGAAAAATGGGAGGGAGGGAGTGAAAAGTG
>CAZOTP010000309.1:0-4077 GCA_964582655.1 uncultured Pirellulales bacterium
ATTTGAAAAACATTGTTAAATGTCACTGGTAACTCTTGTAGCGTTGTAGTACTAAAATACACCGATCAGCGCCCCGCTTTACAGAAAACCAATAAAGTTAGAGACAAGATCAATCTATTGTCATTATAAGGTAGCTACAATGCACATCAAAATATTAAAATTGTCTGGAAACTGAGGTCTTATCCACAGAATTTCAAGCATATTAACATTCAAACCCATATCTGGAATCAATTCGGAAACCGTCAACCTTTTATGTAAAAATCTACTACCCGTTCATTAGTAATGCGTCCCACCGTGGTAGTGTCCCGCATGTAGATTTCCATTACTAAGCACCTCCAATAAATGAAAGCTTTATGCACCAACAAAAGAAAAACCTATAGAATTCCAAATAGCTCAAACTGTTCTGCTTTTCGTCCTGCTCCCCTTTGCTGTCAAGCAATACATGGATGCCTTGCCCAGCGGGCAAATTTTACCCGTTCCCCGTAGGCGGATTCCCGCCTCCGCCTTCGCGATTGCCCCCGCCCGGCTTTCGCCGTCTTCGCCGCCTTCGTTTTTTGGATTTCTGCGGCTGCTTTTCCCCGTCCGCCGTCGCTGGTTCCTGCGCTGTCTGCGGCGCAGCCTCTTCGATTTCCTCCGGAGCCGTCAAATCCTCTTGCATAACTTCTTCCGCGGTATCTTCCGCCACCGCGGCCGCGGCCGCCGCCGGTTCGGCGGGCTTGGCACGCCTCTCGCCTCGCGGGGGTGCCGACCGGCCCTCCAACTGCTTCTCCAGCTTCTTCTGTTCCTCCGGCGTGCGCCGGTAATTGGTCTGCTTGAGCTCATCGACCCGCACCGCGATGATCCGCCCGATATCCAGATGCACCTTGACCAGCTGCGTGAGCACCTGCGTATCCATGACCATCCCCGGCCCCTCCGCCGTCAGCACGCAGCTCCCGCGCCTTGGCAGCCGCTTGTTCAAATCCAGATACACCTCATCCTCATACCGCAGACAGCATTTCAGCCGCCCGCAGCTTCCGGAAATTTTCGTGGGATCCAGCGTCGCCTTCTGCAGCTTCGCCATCCGCATATTCACCGGCTGCAAAACCTTCAAAAAATTCTTGCAGCAGCATTCCCGCCCGCACGTTTCGATGTCCGCCACCAGCCTGGCCTCGTCGCGCGCCCCCACCTGCCGCATCTCGATTCGCGTCTGATATTCCTGCGCCAACTGCTTGACCAGGTCCCGGAAATCCACCCGCCCGTCCGCCATGAAATAAAATACGATCCGGTCGCCGCCGAACAGATGCTCCGCCGTTACCAGCTTCATCGGCAGCTTCATCTTGTCCGCCAGGCTTTGGCAGTACTTCAGTTCCTCCATCGCGTTCTTGTCCAGATGCCGCTGCTCGTTGAGGTCCTCCTGCGAGGCGATCCGGACCACCTTGCCGTTGGTGTTCAGCGGATAATCCGGCCCGCTCAACTGGTAATACTGCTCCAGCTTTTCTCCCGAAAACACGTTCCGCCCGCGGCACTGCACGAAAGGCGAAATCACCTGACCCATCTCCATCCCTCGTTCCGTCTTGATGACCACGTGAACATCCGTGGGCGGGATCTGCCGCTCATTGTGCGTAAATTGTCCCACGAAACCCAGCTTGCCATACCGCACAAGAATCGTCCGGGGACGGTGCTGCGGATTGCCGCGCCCCGATGGAGGCTGACCCTTTCCGGTTTGCGCATCCGTCCGCCTCTGGTCCGCTTGCGATTCCGAACAGGCTGACTCCATCGGGCAGGGATGATCGCAAGTGCCTGCCTGCCCGCATGTTGCGGATTCCTCCGCGGGGTTCGGCTGGCCTGACTGTCCTCGTTGATTCTGCTGCTTCGATGGATTCATGGGTCCTTGTTGGGCCATCGGCCTGGAATCGCTTTCCTTGCTAGTTTGCCCCGTTTGCCCGCTTGGCCCCGCCTGCCCGGATTGCCTGCCTTCACCCGTATTTTTTTGATCTGGTGTCGGAAGCGATGGATCGCCGGGCACAGAAGGATTTCCCTGCTGGTCCGGCTGTTGGCGTGAATCATTTTCCTGTATCATAAAAAGCCCGTTTTCCCGTTAAAAAGGGTGTTTTCGGTGCATTTCGGGGGAAAACACATTATATTTTAGGTACTTTTTCGCCTCGCAAGGCACACTCAACGCAGTTTAACACAAGGGACTCGAAAATCAAAGCGGCATTTACATTCGATTCCAAGTGCTGCTGTGCCTTATGGATAGCTCGAATCGCTTCGGCGCAGCCATAGTCGCCAAAGTCTGAAGCGATTTTTTCCATAGCCCGCTGGTGATTGGCGGGAAGGGAAAAACGGATTTGGCCATCCGTCGCTAACCTAATGGCGGAACGAAAGATATGGCTGAGCATCTGGAGGATGAGCCGTTGAGCCGTCCGGCCTGCGGAGGAGTCGCCGGCATCAGGATAGGCTTTTTGATAAGTCTTGGCGAGGTCCTGGGATTGCTGCGTAAGCCATTGGCCAAACGAAAGGGCCGTTTTGTAATCTATTGCAGATAATTGACTTATCATTTCGCAGGCAACCGGATATATGCCCAAAGCGGACATCTGCAGGGCAAGGCCCAGACTGCCTTCGGCGAAATCCGCGGCGTATTCGGCCTGTTCCGGCGGGATATTCGCGTGCGTAAGCTTCTGTCGGATAAAGAGTTCGGGAAGAGGGTCGAATCGAATGGACTGGCATCGGCTTCGGATGGTGGGTAAAAGCTGGTCCGGACTGACGCAAATCAAGATGATATAAGTATTTAAAGGCGGTTCTTCCAGCGTTTTGAGGAGCGAATTCTGCGCTGCGCGGGTCATGGTATGAGCATCTTCGACGATAAAGACGCTTGCTTGTGCACGAGTTGGATAGACAACCGAAGGCTCAATTAGAAACTCTCTTATGACATCGATCGGCAGGTCAATGGGCTGTCGGTTACGGCCCTGTCTGGTATGGACGACCAGCTCGCGGCGGATCCTGTGCAGGTCCGGATGGGTGTCTGCATCGGCCAGGCGGCATTCGGGGCAGATATCGCAACAATCCTCTATTTCATGGATAGTTACAGCGTTTTTAGAAGGCGCGTTTTCCTCTAAATTCCAGGGTTTACGGATGGGATTTTTACAGAGGAGGAGCTTGGCCCATTGCCTTGCCATGAGGGTTTTCCCTATGCCATCGGGACCATAGAAGATCAGACTGTGGGGCGTGCGTCCGGCTAATCTTGCCTGCTGTAAACGCTTGATGGCCCGCTGCTGGCCGAAGCAATCAAGGATAGACATGGTCTAAAACCTTACAAATCCTGTCGTGAACTTGTTCGACGGAACCGGAGGCATCGATGATATGGAAGTCGGGGCGGGCTTCTGCAATGTCTATAAATGCCTGTCGAACATGGGATTGGAATTCCTGTCCTTTTTGTTCCATGCGGTCCGGGCGGTCGCTTAATCTCTGAAAGCTCAGCTTGACGGGCAGATCGAGGATGAGGGTAAGATCGGGCCAGGAGCGTTCGAGGGAGGCTTCTGCGATTGCTAAAATCTTGTGGGAGCCTAGTTTACCAGCGACGGCCTGATAGGCGACGGTACTGGAGAGCCAGCGGTCGCAGAGGACGCATTTTCCCTGGTCGAGTGCAGGAGCTATACATTCACTATACAACTGTGCTCTGCTGGCCATGTAGAGGAGGGCTTCGCAGCGAACGGACATGAGGTGATGGTCTGGGTTGAGGAGGATGCGGCGGATTTGCTCGCCTATGGGGGTGCCACCGGGGTCGCGGAAGACAGCGACATCGGTTCCGTTATTTTTTATAAGATTTGACAGGAGCTGGATTTGCGTGCTTTTCCCGGTGCCATCGGGGCCATCGAGGACGATGAATTTTCCCATGAGTTTCTGTGCGTTCATGGGTTGATGATACGTTGGATGTTGGTGAAAGTCAATGAAGATGGATGGGGTAGGCTAACGGCTCAAGGTGAGAAAGGTGCGAAAGGAAAAAGAGTGATTAGTGGTTTGTGGCGAGTGGCGGGATGGGCAAGGGCGGCAAAATGGGTAAGAAAAAAATGGGTTCAAAATGCGCTGAAATGCACCGGA
>CAZOTP010000310.1:0-4066 GCA_964582655.1 uncultured Pirellulales bacterium
GCCGATAGGACTCCAGGAGGCGAATGTGAAGCGGTCCATGATGTTTCCGCGAGGGCGGGGCTGGCTTCTGGGAGTGGGGATTCTTTTTCTGTCGAACTGCCTTTTTGGGATAGTAGGTCCGGAGAATGTCCTGCTGCTGGTCAACGGGAACAGCCGGACGAGCCGTTATATTGCCCGGATGTATCGAGACTATCATCCGGAAATCACGGCGGGGCAGGTTTTGACTCTGACGGGTTTGCCGGACAGTGATGCGCCGGGGAGTTCGCCGGCGAATGAAATTCTTTCCCGCGATCAATATGAGCAATGCATCGCGATCCCCGTTTATGCGTATTTGACGGATCCTCTTTACCCGGAACGCCTGTATCAGATTCGGGTCATTATCACCACCGCCGGGATGCCCTATCGGATCGAAGATACCCATCCTTCCTACGCGAATGCCATCTATCCGGCCGGTTCCGACGGCCTGATTGTTGCGGCGAACGAATGTTCCATCGATGCGGCGACCGTGGAATCGGAATTGAGCCGGATTTTATACCATTCGCTTGGAGGTCAGGGCGGTTTCGGCACCAGCAACCGGATGGTCAATCCGTACCAGGGCTATCGCGGCAGCGGCGCGGACTTGTTCGAGCGGGTACCGCCGGGATCGAAGGAGATGATCTGGTCGGCGGCCTACTCGACCATTCCCAGCGTCTGCGCGCCGCTGATGGAAGGAGAGGCATACGGGTATGGAACACACTATCGTTCGTTTCACGCGGGGGATCTGATGTTGACGGCCCGTCTGGATGGTCCGAAACTTCGACCCAATGGAACGTATGCCGAGGGGTTGAATGCGATTTTCGCGGTCCGTGCAATGCTGGAGCGTGCGAAGCGGGCATCTGACCCTGCCTGCGGGGTCAATCCCCTAGAAGCGGCCGTTGTGCTGGATCGAGGCGGGTCGAATCTGGATCGGAACCGGACGTATAACCTGGAAAACGGTTCGGATTACTGGGAATATCAGGAGGGCGTGAATCAGCCTCCGGACGCCTGTCTGGCGGTGCGAGTGGTTCCGGATTATAAATCGGCCTACTGGCAGATGACCCAGATGGGTTATACGGAGGGGCTGTTGAATATCGCCCCGATGGCGGCGGCCTGGAATGTGCCTGTATTTCTGGATTTGCGGGCGGCGAAGCGAACGGCGCAAGCGGATTTGAACACGTATGCCGCATCTCATCCGGAACGAAATCCCAAGCAAGGAGTGATCCTGCTAGCCAGTTACGGGGTCAATGGTGACGAGGGGAGCGTGTCCAGTTACCTGCTGACGGGAGGGGCCGGAGGGGGTCCCTTGTTTGAACTGGTGAACGGCGCGGTATTTACCTCCATCGAGAGCTATAATGCCGTGACGATGTATTCCGATCAATCCACCCTCCCCGTGTCGCAGGGAAAACTGGTTGATTTTATCAGTCTGGGTGGAACAGCGGCGATCGGGCATGCGTTCGAGCCCCAGTCGGACGCGGCAATCGACAACGAGTTTTTATTTTATAATCTGCTTGCCGACGAAGATGGGGACGGGAAAGCGGATATGACGTTTATCGAGGCGGCATTCAGTTCGATACCGTATTTGAGCTGGTCGGAGGTTGTGCTGGGAGATCCGTTGATGCGAATTGCGTATGGGCCGGGGGGAAAGGCATGGAAACCGTTAGCCGGCGATGCCGATTGCAGCGGGAATACCGATATCTTTGACAGTTTTCCCGTTCAGAAAGCCTGGCTGGGACGATTGTATTCCGGCACCGAATCCGAGTTTCAATTGTATAATGATCTCTGTGATTTCAATCAGTCGGGAATGATCAACAGTATCGATCTGCTTCTTTTAAAGAAAATCCTGTACGATCCATGATGGTTTTTGTAACCTATTGTGGAAGGCGGACTTAGGGTTACAAAAAAAAGATTGTAATTTTTTTTATTTTATCCTTGATCGACAAGCTGATTTGCGATATACTTAGTTGAAAATCTGAGATTTCTAATATTGTAGTGGAAGCACTTGAGAGAGAAACCGAGATTGCTTTGCGGTCTTTCTTTCAAGTGCTTTTTTTATGGTTTTAGCGAAGGAGACGCCGTTTTGAGCGAAAGGAATGGCTGTAGTATCTGAGACACAGCCGAGATACTTTCGGAGGAGGTTTCTGATGAATGGAAATGGATTTTCCAGGATCGTGATTTTGGCGGGGCTTTTTTTGGGGATGGCAGTGGCATCTGTCCAGGGTACCCTGGTGGACGCGATGAATACGGCCTTTCCCTGGATTAAGTATTACCACGGATCCACGACGGTCTCGAATTCCTATTTTCAGATCAAGGATTATATGCCCGATGCGGATCCGACAACCGTCCAGATCGTAAGCGGTCAGATCAGCACGGTTGGTTATGAGGGATACAACTATCAATGGTCCGGGACCTATAAAATGACGCCATGCGAGCTCAAACAGGACCTTAGCGGCAGCGGGTGGGCGAAGGGGAAATTTTACGCGGGCGATATGGTGGGATCGGATTTGATCGCCTGTGAGATTACCCTGAAGGGGGATTTGTGGGCGGTGTCGGATCCGGCCACGAAGTTAATCACCAACGGGGATATTTTGAAAGCCCGCATGGTGATTCATGTGCCGGATATGCCGAATCCGGAGTGGATTCTTTCGGAAGAGTCGCCAACGCCGAACCGTGTTGCCGGTACGGTCTATTTTTCCACCATCGGCGGAGATTTGCTGACCGGGGCCCTTTCGGGTCTTACGTATGGCGATTTCCGGGCGGATTATATTTTCAACAACAGTTCCTCTTCCGTGCCGCCGATCAGCGTGTTTGGGAATCAGACCTTTTCCTGCCAGGGATTGCAGGGGAATGTTCATTTTCAGGGGATTCCGGAGCCTGCCACGGCGGCACTTCTGGGGATGGGATTGCTAGTATGCCGAACTTTACGGAGAAAAACTACGCGTGTAGTTGAGGACTAACGGAGTCGAGGAAAACAGTTTTTTTAATCACTATCGTAAGGAGGATCGGAAAATGCTGAGACGAGCCTGTTTTGGATTGTTTGTTATTGCTATGATGGTTTCGGGATTGTGGGCTGACCCGTTTATCGAAAGTGTCGAAGTGAATACTTCGGGCGTCATCGGCGGGTATGCGATCTATACTGCGCCCGCCGGACCGCTTGTGTACGGCGACGGAGTATTCGGGGCGCTGATGGACGATGCCGGCGGACAGTATTATTTTGATGACGTGGAATTTGACGCCACCTTCAGTCCGGCCCATGACACATCGTCCGGGGGTCAAGCTCGCGCGTGGTTTGAAGTCGGAACCTGGTCGATGACATTTATCCACTCGGTTTTCCCCGCAGAAGGATACACGGCGACAATCAGCGGGACGTTATGGGGCTCCAGCACGTGGGTAGAAGAAGAAACCGACATCGACACCGATTTCCTTCTGGGGAAAGGATTTGTATCGGTGAATACAGCGGACTTTTTGTTCGATGACGGCAGCGGAGCGGTTTCGTTTGCCCAGTGGCAGGGCGATAGTCTGGGAGGTCTGATGACCCAGACCAGCCTGGAATATGGTGCTGGCATCACTGATTTTTTAAGCGATTATAATTCTGAAAACGTGGATATATTCCTGTACGCCGATGAAACCCTGATTCCGGAGCCTGTGAGCGTGCTGTTGCTGGGACTGGGAGCGATTGGCGCGATTTGCAGGAAACGGGCATAATGACAGATTGAACAGCGTTTTCTGAAACGCTCTGAAATGTCCTCAAAACGTTCTCCCTGATGCTTACGGCGGAAGGGAGAACGTTTTTTTATTGGGGTCGCATTCTTTCTGAAGAGGAAAAAAACTCTTTTTTTTTGGGATTAAAAATTGTCCAAACAAAAAACATTTCTCCGTATTTATCTTTAAAAAACGCTAATGCCCCATCATTTATCGCTTTATCAAGGGACATCTCTTGTTTTTCAACAATTAGTCCTTCTTTAATTTTTTCATTAACTAAATCTTCTACTTTCTTGATTTCTTCTTCTGTCATTTTCATTTCGGTCTTTTCCAGCTCAGGATCTGCAAC
>CAZOTP010000311.1:0-4035 GCA_964582655.1 uncultured Pirellulales bacterium
GAATTTGACGCGGTTTTTTCCGAAATTTGCGATTTTCTGCCTCTCGAACGAGCCGTGGTTTCCGAATTATCGGTCGCGATATTGAATACCATCGGCGAGGGGGTTTGCATCACCGGTCCCGAGGGGGCAGTGCTTTGGGCAAATCGGAAAATGGAAGCGTTTGGCGATTCCCTCAAGCAGGGGATTTGCCAGCGAAGCCGTCAGGTTTTTGAGGAATTTCACCGGCAACTGGAAGATGTTTCTTCTCTGAAGGACCGCGCCGGCCGCCTGCGTCCCCGAAAAACGTCGTTTACGGACACGGATGGCGAACGGTATTACGAGATGATTACGACTCCGATGCTGGATAGCGCCGGCAATCTGACCCAACTGGCGACGGTGGTCTGGGATGCCACCGGAGGTCAGGTGTTCCAGAAGCGGATTAACGCCATTGACAAAGCCGGAAGCGAGCTGGTCCGACTGGATGCCGAAGCGATTGTGGAAAAAACTGTCGAAGAGCGAATCCAGATGATGCAGGACAAAATTATCCGCTACGCCAAGCAGCTTCTGCATTTCGATCATTTTGTGGTTCGTCTTTTGAATCGATCCAGCAATCAACTGGAAGTGCTGTTCAGCGTGGGGATCCGGGAGGATGAGGAGGCGGAAATTTTCGCCAGCACGGAAAATAACGGCATATCGGGCTATGTCGCCGTTACCGGGCGAAGCTATATCTGCAACAATACCCGCATGGATCCTCGGTATCTTCCGGGATTGGAAGGTGCCCGAAGCAGCCTGACCATCCCCCTGCGTCTGCATGACCGCGTCATCGGGATTATGAATGTGGAAAGCCTTCATGAAGCGGCGTTCTCGGAAGACGACCGCCAGATGGCGGAGATCTTCGGCCGATATATCGCCATTTCCCTGAATATCCTCGATCTGCTGGTCGTCGAGCGGTACAAAACCACTGGCCAGGCCGCCGACAGCCTCAGCCGACAGATATCCGAACCGCTCAACGAAATTATGACCCAGGCTTCTCTGCTCATGGAAGATTATATCGGGCATGACGACCTTCGCCGACGGCTGCAATCCATGATCGACAACATCACCCGGGTCAAAATGGCCGTCAAGGATGTGCAGTCCGGCCCCAAAGGCATTCTTGGCGTACACAGCATCGGCCAGACGGTGGCGGCGGATTCCGTGATGGCCGGCCGCCTGATCCTCATCGTGGACGATGAGTTGTTTATCCGGCAAACGATTGCCGACGTGGTCCAGCGTCAGGGCTGTATTGTCGATGTGGTCCGCGACGGGCAGGAAGCGATTTCGCTCATCCGTCAAAAGCGGTACGATCTGGTGATTTCCGACATCAAACTGCCCCGTGCCACGGGGTATGAAGTCTTTGCCGCCGCCCGGCAGATCAATCAGGATACCCCTGTGATTCTCATGACGGGATTTGGATATGATCCCAATCATTCCATCGTACGGGCGAATCGCGAAGGATTGACCGCCGTTCTCTATAAGCCGTTCAAAGTGGACCAGCTTTTAACGGAAATTCGGCAGGCTCTTGCAAAAGCCTGAAGATCGGCTACAATTTCCCCCGTATGGATTATCATGGTAATTGCATCGCAGCCGTTATATAATGTGGCGGATATGTATCAGCATTTATCGGAAACAGCCAAGGATGTCCTGAAACTCGCCGAGGAAATCGCGCGGCGGGATCAATGGGAGTATGTCGGTACGGAACATGTGCTGCAGGCGATTCTGGAGCATGGTCTGGGAGTGGGGGCCCAGTTGATGGAAAATTGCGGGATCACGCTGGATGCGGTCCGGGAGCAGGTGGAGTTCTTTTCCAAGAAGCAGATGGAAGAAACGTGGGTTTTTGGGCGTCTTCCCGGAACCCCGCATTTCAAACAGGTCATTTCGTATGCCATCGAAGAGGCCGAAAAGGCCCGTGATACCAAGGTTGGCACCGAATATCTTCTGTTGGGACTTTTAAGGGAAAAAAGTTGTGTCGCCGCACGGGCCTTAAACAAGCTGGGATTGAATCTCGCCGGGGCGCGCGAGAAAATCGCCCAACTGCAGGGCCGGCCCAACTGGGCGGAGAACGCCTGATTTTTTCTTTGTACGCCGGGCGGGAACATCCCCTCCTTTTTCCAGGTCCATAATATATAGTGTGTGAAAATACATGGCAAACCCGCCGCAAAATGATATAACCTGTTTTTGAATAAGCAGTTAGAGTTTTCTGCAAGAGAATCGGGCGAACGGGAACGCCAGAGCGGTCCGAAAGAGGGTGTGTGAGCCGAACCCGGGATGCAAGAGGAATGGAAAGGGGCAAATAGACCGTTGCCGCTTTCCAGCGACCGCAAAAAAGGGAAGCAGAAATTCGCTGGAAATACGGCGATGGCTTTGGTATATAGAGGAGCGAGAGTTATTAATCACGCCTGGATTGCTGCAATGCCGAAACGGATGGAGTTGGCAACGTAGTTTCCCGACCTTGTGAACGCTCGGTCCGGGTATATGGGTACCGAAGTAAGAAAAACAAGTAAAGGATAGCGGACTCATGGCTAAAAGCGCCAAAACTGCCTGGGGCATCGATGTGGGAAATTGCACGTTGAAGGCCCTGAAATTGGGCGTTACCGGGGACGGTGTGGAAATTCTGGATTTTGCGGTTATCGAACACGAGACCGTCCTGACGCAAACTGAGGTGGAGCCCGAACGCCGCCGCGAGATGGTCATCGAGGCCTTGACTCGCTTTCTGGAGGAACATGATACCCGCAAAACGCCCGTCTTTGTCTCCGTCTCGGGGCAGAGCAGCTTTGCACGCTTTATCAAGCTCCCCCCGGTCGAGGCCAAGCGGATTCCGGAACTCGTCCGGTTTGAAGCGATCCAGCAGATTCCCTTCAATATCGATGACGTGGAATGGGACTGGCAGAAATTCCAGTCTGAAGATACTCCCGAAGTCGAAGTGGGAATTTTCGCCATTAAAAAGGAGTTGGTGGAAAAGGCGCTGGATCCGTTTGCCCAGGTCGGCTGCGCGATTTCCGGGGTTCAAATGGCTCCCATCGCGCTCTATAACTTTTTGCGTTACGACCAGAAAAACCTTCAGAAAAATGTCGGTAAGGAAGCCATAATTGCTTTGGATATCGGCGCCGAAAATACCGATCTGGTCATTTCCGACGGCCGGCGCGTCTGGCAGCGGAGCATTCCCATCGGGGGAAACCACTTCACCGAGGCGATTCAGAAAGGATTCAAACTCAGTTTCGCCAAGGCCGAGGGCATCAAGCGAACGGCCAATACCAGCAAATACGGCCGGCAAATCTTCCAGGCGATGCGGTCCGTGTTTGCCGATCTGGCCGCCGAAGTGCAGCGGTCCCTCGGCTTCTACAGCAGCAGCAATCGTGCGGTGCAGTTCAAAGAGGCGCTTGCCCTGGGCAACGCCATGAAACTGCCGGGTCTGGTCAAATTCCTCCAGCAAAGCCTGTCTCTGCCGGTCAAACGGCTGGACAGTTTTGACTCCCTGAAATTGGGTCCGGATGTATCCGCGGCAAAATTCGCCGAGAGTCTGCCCAGCATGGCCGTTGCGTATGGATTGGCGTTGCAGGGATTGGGCCTGGCGACCATCGAAAGCGATTTGCTCCCCAAGACGATTGCACGGCAGTCCCAGTGGCGATCCAAGCGCGTGGTGTTCGCCGCCTCGGCGGGTATTGTTTTTCTCAGTTCCCTTCTGTATCTGGGGCAGGCCTATTCCCAAAAAGCCGATATTCTTTCGCCCGAAACGAAAAACGCGCTGAATCGAATCAGTGCCATCAAGTCTGAAATCGACAAAAAAGCCGCCGAGCTGAACCAGTACAAATCGGATATCACGGCGGTCGATCAGAAGGTTCAGCAGTTTTCCAAATATTATCAGGATCGCAATACGGTTTCGCTGCTTTTGCGGGCGATTCGAAATTGTCTTCCCAACGAAAAAAACAACCCCGATCCGCTCCAGCTCAAAGTCTATCAGGGCTATCGGACGGGAAACCGGAAGATGCTTATGGAGGTGCCTCGTCGTCAGCGTGCGCC
>CAZOTP010000312.1:0-4030 GCA_964582655.1 uncultured Pirellulales bacterium
TGCGCGGATCGAGCGATTGAAGACGACGGAGGATTTCGGGCGGGAGGTGTTCGAGTCGGACAAGCCGGTTTTGGTGGAGTTTTACAAGGGGGGGTGCCCGACGTGCCTGGTGCTGGAGCCGGGGCTGGGCAGGCTGGCGGAGGAGTTCGGGGCGAGGGTGAAGTTCGCGTCGTTTGAACTGATGACGGGGTATTTCTGGGTGACGGCGCCGGAGCTGAAGGAGATGTACGGGATTTCGTATTTTCCGACGGTGATTTTGTTCGTGGCGGGGGAGGAGAAGAGGCGGTGGGTGCTGGAGTATGACCTGGAAGAGTACCGCAAGGCGCTGAACGAGGCGGTGCGGGAGAAGATATAGCCGAATTTGCGAACTGCGCAAGAGGAGCGAATGGATATGAAGGAACGCAATCTGGGATTGTGCAATCAGTGCCGCGGGCGTGTGCCGGCGGAGTTTTTCGTCCGGGAGGGGGCGGTGTGGCTGCGGAAGGAATGTCCCCAGTGCGGGGAAACGGAATCGCTGGTGAGCCGGGACGCGGCGGGATGGCAGGCGAAGCGGGACATGTGGCAGGATGTTCCGACGGAG
The DNA here is from genome assembly GCA_964582655.1 of uncultured Pirellulales bacterium. GTDB lineage: Bacteria > Planctomycetota > Phycisphaerae > Sedimentisphaerales > SM23-30 > CAZOTP01. The sequence continues at coordinate 581 of CAZOTP010000312.1, forward strand.
CCTGTGGCGTGTTCGCTGCACTGCGACCGGTGCCGAAACGACCACAAGCCGAACATGGTGTTTCTGGATGTGACGAACCGGTGCAATATGAACTGCCCGATCTGCATCGCGACGATCCGGGGGATGGGATTCGATTTTACGCCGCCTCTGTCGTATTTTGAGAAGATATTTTCGGAAATCAGCCAGATGGAGCCGCGGCCGATGGTGGAGCTGTTCGGCGGAGAGCCGACGGTTCGGGCGGACTTGCTGGACGTGATCGCGATCGGTCGGAAGTACAAGCTGCGGCCCCGGGTGGTAACCAACGGGCTGAAGCTGGCGGATGAGGAATACTGCCGGAAGCTCTGCGAGTCGGGGGTGCGGGTGCGGTTCGCGTTTGACGGGCGGAGTCCGGAGATTTACAAGCGGCTTCGGAACAGTCCGGGGGCATACGAGAAGAAGATGAAGGGGCTGGAAAACCTGAGCAAGTACAGCCGGCGGCGGCAGTCGATTATCTCGTGCGCAGCGCGGGGGATTAACGACCAGTACATCGGAGACATGATCCAGTTCTGCCACGAGAAGCGGGATTTGATCGCGGAGCTGGGGATCATTCCGCTGACGGAGAACTGGAAGGACGGGGAGTTCGAGGTGGGGGTGCATACGACGCTGGAGGATGTGGAGAAGATGGTGCAGGAGAGCCTGCCCGGGGAGGATGTGGAGTTTGTTCCGGCGGGGCTGAGCTACAGCCTGCGGCAGTGCCGGTCGTTTTTCCGGCGAAGTTCGCGGTCGGAGATTCTGCTGCTGGGCGGTGTGCATCCCAATTGCGAGTCGATGACGCTGCTGATTTCGGACGGGACACGGTACCGGAGCATCAATCATTATCTCAAGGCGCCGTTCCGGCAGGTGTGCACGGAGTTTGTGGCTCTGAGCAAGAAGCTGGAGCCGAAGCTTTCGAGGCTGAATCCGGAGCGGTTTTTCCAGAGGCTGCGGGGGCAGATTATCGTTGCGGGAGCGGTGGCGCCTTGGCTGCTGAGGCGGATCAAGTTCTGGCGGCTGCTGGGCGGATCGATCCGGGAGCATATCCGGCATCTGTTTACGAGCAGCCCGGGGCCGGTGAAACGGCGGCCTGCGCGGATCTTGCGGGTGGCGGGGCTGCCCTTCGAGGAAGAGCATTCGATTGACGCGGCGAGGCTGGAGAACTGCAAGGCGGTGTTCGCGTATGAGGACGTCGAGGACGGCCAGGTGAAGACGATTCCGGCGTGTTTGTGGTATCCGTACCGGAACCCGATTCTGGAGAAGATCTCGAAGAAGTACGGGATCAGCCGGAAGTGCCGGGACGATGCGGAATCGGCGCCGGAAGCGAAGATTCAGGAATTGCCTTCGGATTCCGCGGGAAAAATGGAAAGTAAAACGCCGGAAGGAGTGTGAGTCCAACCGGCGTTTGTTGCTACCTCAACCTGACCTGCGTTCCCTGGTTCGGGGCGTGTGTTTTTAGCGAGGCAGTGCCGATTCGAGCCGGGTAAGCTGGTCGGGAGTGACGGTTTCCGTATGGAGGTCGCCAAAGATGACGGTGTATTCCTCGTCGGCGGATTTCCAGCGGAGCAGGGGGAGGTCGGCATCTTCGGGGGTGACGAACTGGCCATAGTAGGCGGGGTCTTTGTCCTGCTGGATCAATTGGGCATAGAACATACCAAGGTACTGGATGGGCATCATCTGCTGCATCATTTCTTTTATTTTTTCCGATTTGTCTTTCGAAGTGGAGCCTTCCGGTTTTTTCAGGTCTTTGAGTTCCTGCATCATTTTCATCATATTGAGCGTTTTTGGATATTGGCCGAGGAGTTCAACGAATTTTTTCAAGCCGTTGACGGCGGTTTCGGCGTTCATGGCTGGCATTTGCATCTTGGGCATTTCGGTATAGTCATCGGGAATGGCGTATTCGAATTCCGCCGGATCGATGTCGATATTCCACTGGTAATCGTGGATGATATAACTCATTTCCATTTGGCCGTTGTTGGCGGAGCCGGAAAATTCGATCTGAACGGGCCAGCCGTCGCGTACATCGGACCAGATTCGAGTGGTGCAGGTTTCCATCATACCTCCCATGAGTTTCGGGTCGGAGGATTCAATGCCTTTGACCTTTACGCCGTTGATGGTATCGAACCCGATTTCGGAATATTCACAGTTCAGAAGCTGTTTGAATATGTCGCGGATATCCTGTGTCTGCTGTTTCATTTTCTGGACGGTTTCCTCGTTGAATTCCATCTGCATAAACTTTTTTTCGATAGGCATGAGCATCACAGCCGTATTGTCGCCGGGATTGATATACATCTCCATGGCGAGCTTGTTTTCCTTAAAGGATTTTATTTTCATGCCATAGTCGGCAGAGAACAGATAGGACATGTTCATTTTCAGATTATTTATGGGCGGCTGGCCTTCGGCCATGACGCCGTTCATGGTCATATCCATCTGGTAGCTGTAGGATCGAGCCTGCTGGACCTGCTGGGCGATTTGGGCCCAGGCGAGGCCCTGTTTTCCGGTGTTGCTGGTGAAGGTGAAGACGAACACGACGATGACGATTGCGGCGGCGGCGGTGAGCCATTTGATTTGTTTTTTTAACATGATAAATCTCCCTGGGGCCGGCGCCGGGGATTCCCGCCGGATGCGGTGCATAACGGCATCGGTGATGGAGGGACCCGGAGCAATGGTTCGGCCCAGTTGATTGAGTTTTTCTTCGATATTATTGTTTTTACTCATGGTACAAGTTCCCTGAGCTGTTTATGGAGACGGGCGTGAGCCCGTGAAAGCTGCTTGGACACGGTGCCGACGGACCGGCCGGTGATGTCGGCGATGGCGCGGAGGTCATGACCTTCGAAGTGCCGCAGCATGATTACATTCTGTTCCTGCCGGGGGAGATTCATCACGCTGTTCAGCAGGAGCCTGGATTCCTCATCGAGCAGGCCGTTATTCTGGGCGGCGGGACAATCGTGCCGCACGTCGAGCGGCAGATGCACTTTTTTTTGCCGCTGAATCGAGATCGCTTCGGTTCGGGCGATTTTGAGAATCCAGGCGCCGAACGCGCTGCTGTTCCGCAGGGAGCCAAGCTTCTGGTATGCTTTGACAAAGGCATTTTGCGCGGCGTCTTCGGCGGAATGAATATCGCCAAGGACCCTCGCGGCGGCCGCGCGCACGGCCCGCTGATACCGATCCACGAGGATTGCGTAGGCCTGCGGATCGCCGGCGAGGACGTCTTCGACCACTTGTGCATCGGATTTCATGGAGTACTCCGGGGAAACGGTTTCCTTCGAGCCGGGGCTCATAGATAAGAGGGAGGATACCGCGGAAATGCGGCCGGAAAAAGAAAATAATATAAATCTTCTTGATGCAGCAGGTTATAGCGGCTGAGGGGGGAGTTATTAGAGAAACAGGCTGGAGCACTCCCCAGCGGCAGTCTTCCTGCGAACCCGGAGTCCGACC
>CAZOTP010000313.1:0-4018 GCA_964582655.1 uncultured Pirellulales bacterium
AAACAAATTGGTTTATGCATGCGATCGTCGATATCCGCAGAATATTTTTTCCCGCGGATCATCATGCTTCCCTTGACAAATTGACCTTGGCCGGTATAATTGGACTTATTGGTTGTTTTGTCAGAAAGGTTATTTTAGACTCTTTCTGTAAATGGCTGAGCCGTAGTATTCCTGATAGTAATTTGCCAGGGGAAGGACAGAAAAAGCTATGAATAAAGATTCATCAGTTTCTTCAGATACCAATTTTGTATTTGACAGCGGCAAATCCATCCATGCCCAAATCCAGGAATTTTTGCTGAAAAAAATTCAATCCATGCGCCCGGGAGAAAAAATGCCCACGGAGCGTAAATTGAGTGAGTATTTTCAAGTTGCCCGGGCCACCGTCAGCCGCGCTCTGGATGAACTGGAACAAAATGGACATGTTATACGCCATCAGGGACGCGGGACATTTGTTAAGAATATCATCAACCTGCCGGCTGACAAAGGAGCAAACGCCGGAACCCTGGGGTTGATTATCCCAGACATCGAAGATGCCGGTCATGCGCGAATCATGAAAGGAGTTGAACAGGAGGCTTTGAAGCGGGGGTATAACGTTCAGGTCAGCAACCTCTATATCGTGGAAGGATTGACCACGGCCCGCATTCTCAAACGATTGAAAACCCAGGATATTTCCGGTCTGATTTTATATCCCGTGGGGCATGATCCGCTGGACAATGAGTTTTTGGATGCCGTGCGGGAGTTTATGGAAACTGGAAAACGCCTTGTTCTGGTCGATCAATATATCCCTTCGATTCAGGCGCCAACGGTCATGGTTAACAAAGTGCGCGAGAGTTATATCGCCACGCAGCATCTGATTATGCTGGGGCACCACCGAATCTGTTATGTCTCCACCGCCGGATATGATGTAACCGGGTATGAGGGACTCCGCGGACATCGCCAGGCTCTTCAGGATTATGGCTTGGAATATGACAATACCCTTCATCTGGAAGGTCCTGCAGTGGAAAAACACAAGCAAACGTATCACGCCGTGCTGGAATTTCTCAGACAGCATGGTGAAAAATGCACCGCCTTTCAGACCCCGCAGCCCGGAAAAACATATGATATCCTCCATGCCCTGAAAGACGCCGGCAAACGGGTCCCGGAGGATTATGCGGTGGTCGGAGCCGAAACGTATGTGTTTCCGGAATTGGGAAACGTGACCCATACGGAAAAACCCATGTTCAAGATGGGGCAGGAAGCGGTTAAGCTCCTGCTGGATGAAAAACCTGCGGATCAAATGAAAGATCATGTATTGCAGGATCCCGTGCTGGTCATCGGAGTTACCTGCCAGCCGCCGTCCGTCAGACGATAAGTGATAAGCCTTCAATCTGAAATCACGAATCCGCTAGACTTGATGATTTGAAAGAATCCCGCGTTTTTCGCCGCGGCAGAATTTTGAATAGCTTCACTGCAATTTCATAAAGGAGCCATTATGAAAACAGTAAAATGGAGTGGATTTACCCTGATTGAACTGCTCGTGGTGATATCCATTATCGCCCTTCTGGTGAGCATTCTGCTGCCGGCGCTGAATACGGCGCGGGATACGGCCCGGCAGATGGTTTGCGCCTCGCACCTTCGCAGCATTTATCTGGGGCTTGTCCTGTATGCGGACCAAAACAAGGGTCTTCTTCCCCAATATACGGATGGATATGAAACATCAAAATATGACAATAAAACAAGTCTGTGCTGCTACTTCACGTATCTGGGTAATCGAAGAGATGATGTCAATCCCGATAAAATGGGCAAACCGCTGAACCTGGCCCGAATCTATGAAGAAGGTGTAATCGAGACGCCGGAGATTTTTTACTGCGCTTCGCTGGGTAAAAACACGGGGTTTCCTAAATATGAAAGTTATATGGCGGAAGTGGATCGATGGGGAGATTTTTCCAAGGGGGAAAATCTGGAACGTGATTTTATCCAGACCGGATATAACTTCTGGCGGTACTGGCAAGAACGGGTGAACAAGTTCGATAAACTCAAACCATATCCTCTCTGCTATGATATGATGTTCAGCATAGATAAAGTCAGCCATGTTAAACAGGACGGAACCGCAAAGGGATTTAATGTAGCCTGGGGTGACGGTCATGTAGCGTTTGTCCCCGCAACGGAGGAAATCATGGATGAAGATGTCTGGTCCCCCGTTACGATGGTTCCCACTGTATTTCCGATGATCAACCACCGGGAACTTCTTTTTCGGATTATGGGATATGAGCCGATGGAACCCCTGGCACGACTTCAGCAGATGGGGTGGTAGCTCGGGATTAGTACTACAACGCTAGAAGACATTTTGTTATTTTTATAAGATGTTTAAACGCGGGCATTTACGTCATGCCCTCCGAATATCGTTATGCCGTATAAGCTAAAGAGTCTTGTTGTAATCATACCCGCCGGGATCGGCGTCCGATCTGTTCCTACGCCAACGATACGTATTCAGACCAATTGCAGCTTTTTACCGAAATATCATGCCAACCTCATTATCAGCATGAAAAACACGGTTTTTTGGCGTTCCTAGCGTTGTAGTATTAGGAATGGTTGCAGAAAACTAAAAACGCTCACCGCTATCACAAAAAACAGATTATGTTGCTTCAAAATAAAGGATTCTCAGGTTCTCTCTCCATTTTGTGTTTGGCGATTGGATGGCAAGGCAGATCGTATGCCCAGTCACCCGAAGCAACCTCACCCCTGCCGGTGCAATGGGCGGACATTCTACCCGCCCCCGCCGAGGCAATTGCCAGTTGCCTGCCGGAGTTGCAGAGTCGATTTCAATCCCCGCCTCTTTCGGATTACCCGGCTGTGTATTGGGCCTGGAACGGAGCAATGGACGAAGACGAGATGGCCCGGCAAATTCAGGATATGAAACAGACCGGTTATGGCACGGTAATGATTTTCGGGTACAAGGGGATTCCCTTTGAATATCTCGGCCAAACCTGGTTTGAAAAAGTTCGTATCGCGGCAAAACTCTGCCGGGAACAGGGACTCAAACTTTGGGTATTCGATGACGGATCGTTTCCCAGCGGGTTTGCCAACGGTGCGGTAACGGATTCTCACCCTGAATTTCGCCAGCAGGAAATCGCGTCGATTGGAAAAGATAATTTGCTTCTTCATCGTGGAATTCCCCTGGATTATGCAACCGATGAAAACATTGTTGCGATTATCGCCCGCCGGGCGGATCGGCACGGACCCCGATGGAGCGATTATGAGCCGATTGATCTGACCGACCGGTTCCTGAACGGCCGCTTCCACTGGGATGCTCAGCCGTATAATTATGAAATCAGCATTTACATTATGAAACCGTCGGGGCGAAAAGCGAACAACATTTTTTCCGGCGGAAACGGCCAGGGGTGTTCCTTTCAGCCGGATTATCTCAATCCCGAGCCGACGAGATTGTTTATCGAATTAACGCACAAGCGATACCTGAAAGAATTGGCCGAATTCATCCCCGATCCGCTGGAAGGATTCATGTCCGATGAATCCGACGCTACAAAATGGACCTGGACCCATAATTTCCCGTCGGAATTCGAAAAACGCAAAGGGTATTCACTGCTTCCTTATCTACCGCTTTTGTTCGAACCCTCTCTGGCGGAGGAATCCTGGCAAGTCCAGTATGATTATCGAGATGTCTGGACGGAACTCTTCTGTGAAAATTTCCAGAAACCTCTAGCCGAAATCGGTCGGATAAACGGGCTTAAAACCGTGTTTCAGCCCAATCAAGATGACGATGATTTTGTGGCGAATAACCAGCGGAACGGCAACCTGTTCCGGGTGAACCGCATTCATTCGTTTCCTTCCATGGATGTCATCTGGAGGCAGATCTGGTACGGCTGTACTAATGATTTTCCAAAAGTTGCTTCGTCCGTCGCCCATCTGGAAGGTTGTTCCGATGTACTTTCCGAAGAAATGGCCGCCTATGGCTTTGGAACCACAGCGGCACACATCAAGTGGATTACAGATTATCAGATCGTGCGCGGAAGCAGTACGT
>CAZOTP010000314.1:0-4009 GCA_964582655.1 uncultured Pirellulales bacterium
TTCCTGCCTTTCCCGTGGGGATCTGTTTCATGGTAGAAATTCAAAGGGTTCCACATTCCATAAACTAACATGAAAATCCTCGATAATCAAGGGGAATACCAGATCTGCTGTCTCTTTCTTTCTGAAAAGAGGAAAGAAAATGGAGTGGAAATGATCGAGCGAAAAAAGTACAATAATATTTCCTTGTCAGATGAGCGATGTAGTGCTGTTAAAATAGTTAAAATTCTGTTCATGGAGGCGCGATGGCGGCGCAAGTCATTAAAGGCAAACAGATTGCAGCTCAGATACGGTCGGAAATCCAGGTGGAGGTGCAGGCCTTAAAGTCAGCAAAAGGGGTGATCCCCGGGCTGGTGACGATATTGGTGGGGGAAAATCCGGCCTCGGAAAGCTATGTTCGGGCCAAGCAGCAGGCGGCAAAGGAGCTGGGTTTTTATTCCGTTCAGGAGAATGTGGAGACAGGCATCTCGGAGGCGGATTTGCTGGGAATGATTCGCAAATACAATTCCGATCCCAAAATACACGGGATTCTGGTGCAGCTTCCCCTGCCAAAGCATATCGATGAAAACAAGGTGCTCTATGCGATTGATCCGGAAAAGGATGTGGACGGGTTCCATCCGGTGAATGTCGGTCGGATGGTGGTCGGGGCTCCGGCGTATCTGCCCTGCACGCCGTACGGTATTCAGGAGATGCTGGTGCGGACGGGCGTCAAGACCGAGGGGGCTGAGGTGGTCGTGGTGGGACGAAGTAATATCGTGGGAAAGCCGATTGCCATCATGCTGTTACAGAAGGCCAAAGGCGCTAATGCGACAGTAACAGTGTGCCATACGCGGACCCGCGATATGGCCGGCCATACGAAACGGGCGGACATTTTAATCGTCGCGGCGGGGGTGCCCAAGGCAATCACGGGGGATATGATCAAGCCCGGCGCGGTGGTGATCGATGTGGGAGTAAATGAGATGGGACGAACGGCGGAAGGAAAGCGGATTCTGGTGGGAGATGTGGATTTTGAATCGGCGGCGAACGTTGCTTCCGCCATTACGCCGGTGCCGGGCGGGGTGGGTCCGATGACGATTACGATGCTGATGCTGAATACGCTGAACGCGGCAAAGCGAAGCGTTCAATAACAAAAAATGAATTGGTGTAAAATGGTACCTATTCCCTTGGAAAGGAGTAAGCTGTGACAGTGAAAGTAATGCTGGAAGAGAAGGATATTCCCCGACAATGGTACAATATCGCGGCGGATTTGCCGACACCCTTGCAGCCCCCCCTGGGCCCTAATGGCAAGCCGATCAGTCCGGACATGCTGACCCCGGTGTTTCCGATGAACCTGATCGAACAGGAGGTGAGCACCCAGCGTTGGATCGATATTCCGGATGAAATTTTGCAGATCCTGTATAAATGGCGGCCCTCGCCCCTGTATCGAGCGGTGGCGCTGGAGAAAGCGCTGGGGACGCCGGCCCGGATTTATTATAAAAATGAAGGGGTAAGCCCCGCCGGAAGCCATAAACCCAATACCGCGGTGCCCCAGGCATGGTACAACAAGAAGTTCGGCATCAAGAAGCTGACGACGGAAACGGGCGCCGGCCAGTGGGGCAGTGCGCTGAGTTTTGCATGCGCGCTGATCGGCCTGGAATGCAAGGTATTCATGGTTCGGATCAGCTTCAATCAGAAGCCGTTCCGCAAAATGATGATGGAAACCTGGGGCGCGACCTGCATCGCCAGCCCGAGCCAGGAGACGCACGCGGGTCGCGACATTCTGGCGAAGATGCCGGATACGCCGGGAAGCCTCGGTATCGCCATCAGGGAGGAAATCGAAGCCGCTGTCACGGATCCCAAAGGGGAAACCCGGTATTCGTTGGTCTGTGTGCTGATCCATGTCATGCTGCACCAGACGATCATCGGCCTCGAAGCGAAAAAACAGCTCGCTAAGATCGGCGAAAAACAGGTCGATGTGGTCATCGGCTGCGCCGGCGGTGGAAGCAATTTCGCCGGGATTTCCTTCCCCTTCGCCGCCGATAAAATCGCCGGTGCGAAAATCGATATTATTCCGGTGGAGCCGACGTCCTGCCCGACACTGACGCGGGCCCCCTTTGTGTACGATCACGGAGATACCGCGAAGATGACGCCGCTGCTGCCGATGCATTCACTGGGGCATGATTTTGTGCCTTCGCCCATTCACGCCGGCGGCCTGCGGTATCACGGAATGGCTCCGCTGGTCAGCCAGGCGGTCGTGGAGGGCCTGATGCGACCCATGGCGATCCCGCAGCTGGAATGCTTCCAGGCGGCACTGCTGTTTGCGCGGACGGAAGGATTCATCAGCGCGCCCGAGACCAGCCATGCGATTGCGGCGACGATCCGGGAAGCGAAGAAAGCCAGAGAGGAAGGCAAGGAGAAAGTGATTCTGTTCAACTGGAGCGGTCATGGCCTGATGGATTTGACCGGCTATCAGGCGTATCTGGAAGGAAAGTTGACGGATCTGGAACTTCCGGAAAAGGATATCGAGAAGACAATTCATACCCTCGACGGGTATCCCAAGCCGAGCCTGGCCAAAACCGGGAAATGGTAATGAGTGATATTGAACAGCATGACAAAAGGCAGATTCGCTGCCGGATGCTGGGGCATGAACTGACGTTTGCGTATTGCCGGCAGGGAAGCGGAACTCTTCCCTGCCGCAAAATTTTCGACTGCTGGTATGAGATTTTTCCAGTCGAAGACTTTATGCGGGAGCATTATACGCCGGAGCAGATCGATCAAATGGTGCGCGACCCCAAATCCAAAATGACCTCGCTGGTGGAACTGATCGAACAGGCCCGAAAGCGGTTTTCTTCGGATCAAGCGGACAGATAGAGGTCATTCGCCCTGAGTTTTCTTCCTGCGGATTGCTCCGGGGCATAACCGATAATCTCCGGCATTCTTGCCGAGGGCTTGCTCTTCTTTTTTCTTTTTCATGCCGCAGGAATCATCGAATGTTCACATCTTGGATACCTTTCGTCCGGTAAGGAAAAGGCGGGATCAAGTCGGATATGCCGGGACTTGACAAGGGCCAAAAGGCGGGGATAATGAGGGAATATGCCAACGAGGTGCACATGAAGCGAAGAATGCTGGTTACGGCGGCCCTGCCTTACGCGAACGGGTCGATCCATCTGGGCCACCTGGTGGAGTATATCCAGACGGATATCTGGGTGCGGTTTCAGAAGATGCGAGGGCAGGACTGCATTTACTGCTGCGCGGATGATACGCACGGCACCCCGATCATGATCCGGGCGAGGCAGGAGGGGATCGAGCCGGAGAAGCTGATCGCCCGGATGCACGAAGAGCACATGCGGGATTTCGCAGGGTTCGACGTGGCGTTCGACAATTATTACAGCACGCATTCGCCGGAGAACCGGCAGTTCAGCGAGCTGATTTATACGCGGCTGAAGGAAGCCGGGCATATCGAGACGCGGGACGTGGAGCAGGCGTACTGCCAGCAGGACCGGATGTTTCTGCCGGACCGGTTCATTCGGGGTACGTGTCCGCGCTGCGGGGCGGCGGACCAGTACGGCGATTCGTGTGACGCCTGCGGGGCGACATACTCGGCCGTGGAGCTCAAGGACGCCCGGTGCAGCGTGTGCGGCAAGCCGCCGGTGCGGAAAAGCTCGAAACATTACTTTTTCAAGCTGGGGGATTTTGCCGAGCCCCTGCAGAAATGGCTTTCGCAAGGCCATGTCCATGAGCAGGTCAAAAACAAACTACAGGAGTGGTTCGGGCAGGGCCTTCGGGACTGGGATATCTCGCGGGATGCGCCGTATTTCGGATTTTTAATTCCAGGCGAGGAGGCGAAGTATTTTTACGTCTGGCTGGATGCGCCGATCGGATACATGGCCAGCACGATGAATTACTGTCAGCGGACGGGGCGGGATTTTGATTCCTACTGGAAAGATCCGCAGGCGGAGGTGCATCATTTCATCGGCAAGGACATCACCTATTTTCACGCGCTGTTCTGGCCGGCGATGCTGATGGGCGCGGG
>CAZOTP010000315.1:0-3946 GCA_964582655.1 uncultured Pirellulales bacterium
CATACCCTAAATCAGATTATCCGCCCCGTCGATTCCCTCCCCCAGAAAATCATCTCCGCCTCCTCCTATCAGAATCGACTTCTCGCACTCGACACCGAAAAAAAACTCTTCCTCCAGCAAGGCGACAAAATCCTCTATTCCGCCCAGCTCCCCGTCACCGCCTCCGCCGTCGTGCCCGATCCCGCCCGAAAAAAAATATTCGTCGCTGGCGCCGACAACATCGTCTATGAATTCAGCGAAGACCTTCAGCTCCTCCGCCAGACGCCGATCCCCGGCCTCATCCGCGGACTGGCCCGGACCGCCGAGGGCCGGCTCGCCGTCTGCTACGGCCTCTCCGCCTACGGCCCCGACTACGTCGTCGCGCCCCTCAATCCCGATCTCACCCTCGCCGCCGACGCCGCCGTGAAAACCGGCTTCTGCACCGCCCTACTCGTCGCCGGCGCGAACCATTTCCTCTACGCCACCGTTGATTCCAGACTCGGACTGCTCTCCTCCGATCTCCAGCCCCTCCAAACCGCCACCGCCCCCCAGCGCCCCATGGGCCTCGAACTCTTCGAACACGAGAAAAATCTCTTCATCGCGCTGGGCGACTTCAATGGCGGACTCTCCCTCCTCGACAAAAACCTCCATCCCCTCTGGCGCACCCGCGTTTCCCTCCATCCCGTCAACACCGTCACCTTCTGCCCCGAACAAGGCATCCTCATCGCCGCCGACCGCAAAGGCGTCATCTACGTCTATGACCTCCAGGGACGACGCATCACCAGCATGGAAGACAAACACGCCGACCAGCCCTACGTCGGGTTCTGGCGCGACGGCGCCGCCTTCCGCATGACCAACCTCAGCGGACAGGTCAAACAGATCGACCTCGACCGCGCCGCCCAAATGCGGTGGAGCACCTCCTTTCGTGCCGCCTTCTGGCCCGCCAACGCCCTCTTCGCGCTCCTGGCCCTGATCGGTATCGTCAAATCCGTCCCCCGCTTCGACCGCAAGGCACGCTGGTTCCTCCAGAACCTCCGCGCCTACAAAACCGCCTACCTCCTCCTGCTGCCCACCTTCGCCTTCCTGCTGGTCTTCAGCTATTATCCCGTCCTCACCGCCTTCTATTATTCCTTCACCAAATTCTCCCTCTCCGCCCCCGCCGAATTCGTCGGCCTCGACAATTACCGCCGCATGTTCCAAGACCCCTATGTCTGGATCGGCCTGAAAAACATGTTCATCTTCCTCGCCGCCAACATCCTCAAAACCCTCACCTTCCCCCTCCTCGCCGCGGAACTGGTCTATTGGCTCGTCGGCGACCGCATCAAGCAGGTCTTCCGAACCGCCTTCGTCGTCCCCACCATCGTCCCCGTTGTCGTCTTCATCCTCCTCTGGCGGATGATCTACGACCCCTACAACGGCCTGCTCAATGAAATTCTCAAAGCCGTCGGACTCGCCCAGTACACTCATGCCTGGCTCTCCGAGGAAGGCTTCGCCATGGCCTCCATCATCTTCGCCGGTTTCCCCTGGGTCAACTGCTTCGCCTTCCTCATCTACCTCGGCGGACTCATCAACATCAGCAAGGACATCTACGAAGCCGCCGAAATCGACGGCATCTCCACCTGGAAGCGCTTCTGGGAAATCGACCTGCCCCTCATCCGCCCCCAGATCAAGCTCCTCATCGTCTTCGTCTTCATCGGAAGCGTACAGGACTTCACCTACGTCCTCATCTTCACCGGAGGCGGACCCAACTTCACCACCTACGTCCCCGCACTCCACATGTTCTACCAGATTTCCGAAGGCGCCAACATCGGATACGCCGCCGCCATCGGCGTCCTCCTCTTCGCCGTCATCTTCACCGCCACCCTCTTCAACCTGAAAATGGTCAAAACCCATGAACTCTAATCCCCCAAGGTGCCGCTGTGACCGCTAAAAAGAAAAACGCCCTCATCCTCGCCGGTCTCCTCCTCCTGCTGGCCCTCGAATATCTCCCCATCATCATGATGGTCAACATCTCCTTCCGGAAATCCATCGACATCTTCGCCAACTTCTGGGACTTCCCCTGGCCCCTCGAAACCGGAAACTACGCCAACGCCTTCCGGAAGCTCTTCCTCCCCGCCCTCAACAGCATGCTCGTCTCCCTCGGCTCCGTCTGCGGCATCCTCATCCTCGCCACCCTCTCCGGACACGTCTTCGGCCGGCTCAATTTCATGGGAAAAAACCTCCTCTTCTACATGGTCCTCGCCCTCATGATGGTCCCCACCATGCTCCTGCTCGCACCCAACTACGCCCTCGCCGTCAAACTCGGACTCCGCGACACCTACTGGGGACTGTGGCTCTTCTACATCGCCTCCGGACAGGTCTTCGGCATCTTCCTCTGCACCTCCTTCTTCAAATCCCTCCCCGAAAGCCTCTACGAAGCCGCACGACTCGACGGCGCAAACGAGCTTCAGTGCATCTGGCACATCTCCGTACCCCTCAGCCGGCCCATCCTCGTCACCGTCGGAATCATGACATTCCTGAGCTTCTACAACGACCTCATCTGGCCCATGCTCATCCTCAACGATCCCAACAAGGAAACCCTCATGCTCGCCCTGATGAGCTTCAATCCCGTGGATCCCAAACAGTCCTCCCGCCCCGACATCGGCGTCCAGGCCGCCGGCTACGTCTTCGCCTCCCTGCCCCTCCTGGCCGTCTTCTGGTTCGGCATGAAGCACTACATCCGAGGCATCACCGCCGGAGCCATCAAAGCCTGAGCCCCCCTTATCGCGGGCCTGCGGGCCGTCTCCGCGCGGAGACCGTATTATGCCTTGCTTTCAGACCTGGTTTTATACGCGGAAAACCCTTCCGCGCAAATATCCGACCGCTGGTTGCAGTGCCGGCACGCCTGCTTGATATACGCCGGCAAAAGAGCCGTATAATTTTCATACACATTCATTCGTTGGCAGTGCGTGCAGCGGAACCGCAGTCGAATCAGCTCGCAGCCCCGCGCCTCCGAATACCCCATCGGCTCCGCTGACACATCCCGCGCGAACCGGTAATACTTCGGATTCACCCGCGTATCCACCAGAAACTGGCAGAGTTTTTGGAACGTCTCGTCCGGCATCCGCGACAGATTGAACACCTTGCACCCCCCCGCCAGATACGCCAGACGGTCCCGGATGATCCCCTTCTCCAGCGCATAGCGATACACCTCGCTGCCCGGATACGGAACCAGCGTATTCAGATGCAGATTGTACTTCGGATGACCCAGCCACCAGTCCACCGTCTGGCACGCCGTCTCGAACGTCTCCGCCGGATCGCTGAACAGAAAATTCCCCTGAATCCCGATCTGGTACTGATACGTCAGCTCCAGCGCCCTTTCAATCTGCTCGATCGTGATGCATTTCTTCATGCTCTTCAGGACATCGTTGTTCGCCGACTCGATCCCGTAGCTGATGTAATAGCACCCCGCCCCCTTCAAGGCCGCCAGCATCTCCTCATCCGCCGCGCTGACCCGAAGCTGCGTCATCCACGGAATCCCCAGCGGACGCATCCGCTCGCAGAATTCCAGCACACGCCCCTTCGAAACCGCCAGCGTCTCATCGATCACCGCCAGCAGATTGATCCCGTACCGCTCGATCAGCAGCTCCACCTCCCGGAAAAAATCCTCCAGGCTCCTTCGCCGGTACGTATTCCCGATCGGATGAAAGCAGAACGTGCAGCGATACGGGCACGACCGGCTTGAAATGACCGGAAACATTCGCGGCTTGTCGTGCGGATACATGTAATACCCGTCGCTGGGAAGCTGATGATCCAGGTACGGCCGGATATCGAACCCCTCGTAATCCGGCGGCGGAATCTCCCCCAGTTCGGCAATCGGCTCCCGCGCCGCCGTCCGCACCATCGCCCCGTCCCGCCGGAAAATCAGCCCCGCCCCCCCCGCCGGCTGCCGGCCGCCCCCCCCCCCCCCCCCCCCCCCCCCCCCCCG